>JACCVS010000339.1 GCA_013698055.1 Acidobacteriota bacterium | reverse complement strand
TCGTCCCCGCCCACACCCGATGGTTCGCCACAACTTGCGAGAAGACGCCATTTGATCAAGGCGTGTTCGCGCTGATGGAGTTAAAAAGTATGAGTGCTGATAAATCCCGACCGTTCGCAAAACTATTTCTCGCTTTCGCGTTTGTCTTAGCAACAACTTCGCTATCTATGGCGCAGGGATCGCCCGATTCCCGTGTCAACCAAACACCTGCACAGATTAAGCCGCCGACTGGCATGACTCAATCCGGGAATGTCCGCACAGTTTCCGACGGGCAGAAGATGAAGGTCGAGGGCGTCATCGTCCGCCGCGATGCTGACACGTTTACCGTCCGTGACAATAACGGCGTGGACACGGTTGTTCGCCTGACCGACTCGACGAGCGTCAAGTCAAAGGGCGGATTCCTGCGCAGCGGCACGAACTACGGCACGACCAGCATCCTGCGCGGCCTCAATGTCGAGGTCGAAGGACGTGGTGATTCCTCGGGGCAACTCGTCGCCACTAAAATTCGCTTCTCTTCCTCGGATTTGAGAGTCGCGCGCACGGTTGAATCGCGCGTTGACCCGGTTGAGAATCGCGTCGGTAATGCCGAAGGCAGGATCGAGCAGGTCGAGCAGAACTCGCAACGTCTCTCAGGCCAGATTGATGAATTGGCCGCTGTCTCAAATGCAGCGCGTGGCGGAGCGAAGGCTGCACAGGACGCAGCCGACGCGGCAATCGCCGGAGTCGGTGCAACCAACGAGCGCATCTCTGCTCTTGACGATTACGTGCCGCAGGAAACCATCGCGATTAACTTCAGAGTCAACAGCGCTGTTCTCTCTCGCGATTCACAGGCCCAGTTGGACAATATTGCGACCAAGGCGCTCAACGCCAAAGGCTACGTGATCGAAGTCTCAGGCTATGCGGATGCAAGCGGCAGTGTTGAGAAGAACCGTATCCTCAGCACGCGCCGCGCAGACGCCGTGGTTCGCTACCTTGCCGAGAATCACAGAATCCCGTTGCGCCGCATTGTCACGCCTTTCGGCTACGGCGAATCCCAGTCCGTAGCAGACAATCGCACCCGCGAAGGTCGCGCACAGAATCGCCGCGTCGAGGTCAAGATTCTCGTCAATCGCGGCCTTCAACAGGCCGCGCCTGTGATGAACACGTCCAGCGGCGACGGCGCGTCAACGCCTGAATAACAGTGACAAGTTAAGAGTGACAAGTGACGAGCAAAAGCCTTTGACTCGTCACTTGTCACTTGTCACCCGTCACTGCTTTTGAGGAGTTGGCTTGATGATTTTTAATAGAAACGGAATGATGATTCGCTTTTCGCTGGCGCTCACTGTGGCGCTGGCTTTTCTTTTGCTCACCGCTTTCACTGCCCGCGCGCAGAATCCGACGCTGCCACAAGATCAGCCTCCCGTCATGCCGAGGCCAACGCCCAAGCCGACACCGCCACCAAGAGATGATGAATATGATGTCGTGCGCGTTTCGTCAAATCTGGTTGTTGTGCCCGTCTCGGTGACAGAGGCGAGCGGCCAGCCTGTCCTTGGATTAAAGACAACTGATTTTCGTCTCGAAGAGGAAGGCCGCGCACAGGAGATTGCCGATATCGGCAACCCTGAGCAAGTCCCGCTCGAAATCGCCATTCTCTTAGACGTTTCGGGAAGCGTCAACGCGCGGTTTGATTTTGAGAAGGAAGCCGCAGCGCGTTTTATCAAGCAGGTGTTGAAGGCGGAAGATCGCGCTACCATCTTTGCCATTGACCAGAGGCCGCATCTTGTACAGGCACGTGATACCGCGGAGCGCGCCGCATCCAAATTACTGTCAATGCCCGCCTCCAAAGGTGCAACTGCTTTTTACGATACTGTGATTCTGGCGGCTAAATATTTGGCTCAGAACACTCCCGCGCAACGCCGTCGCGTGGTCGTCATCATTTCCGACGGTGAAGATAATTTCAGCAACCGCACGAGAGAAATAGAGCTGGCGACGTATCGCGCTCTCAAATCAGACGACGGGAAAATTGACAAGCAGGGGAGAGAGAAACTGGTCAGGCAGCGTAATGATATCCAGCGTCAGGTTCTACTCGATGTTCAGCGTGAGCTTCAACGCGCGGAAGTCGTCTTCTACTCAATCAATCCGAGCGGCCAAGCTCTACGCCTTAATCTTCCCGGCGTGCGCGCTCAGGTAGGCATGGCGCAACTGGCGGAGGCCACGGGCGGCAATT
>JACCVS010000587.1 GCA_013698055.1 Acidobacteriota bacterium | reverse complement strand
ACAGGGAAGAGGCGCGGCTGTCACTTCTCTGATCTGCGCTATCGCGGCTTTTGTCTTGCTGGGATTTTGTATTATCGCCGGGGCCACAAAAGTTGATGAGAGTCTGATCGGCGGAATCTTTATTTTGAGCGCCCTCCTTGCGCTTGTGGGTGCTGTATTGGGAATCGTTGCGGCTGCAAAGAGCAATAGAGATACAAGCCCACACAACGCAAAGACACTGGCGGTCGTCGCCCTTGTACTCAATGGTCTATACCTGACTCTCACAATCGTTTTTCTGATTCTCGGTGCCGTTGCCGATTAAACTAAAGCGAGTTGGCGAAAAAGCCGGATGAAACTTCTCCGAATGATGTTATATTTTAGACCTCACGCCCCAGCCCGTTTGATTCTGTTCACAACAGGGAGACACAATTAATTCATGGCTGCTGTTACTGCGCCTGCGCTCGCGCGTCGTCCAACACGCGCTTATTCAAAATCCAGTCTCTGGCTCGTCGGCCTCTGTTTTGTGCTTTCAGGCGCGACAGGTCTCATCTATGAAGTGCTCTGGGCGCGGATGCTTGGCCTGGTTTTCGGCGCGACGACGTTTGCGATCAGCGCCGTCCTTGCGGCGTTCATGGGCGGGCTTGCATTGGGGAGCGCGTGGGCTGGGAAACTGGCCGCGAGAATCAAGAGGCCGCTTCGCGCCTACGGTATCATCGAAATCGGAATCGCGCTTTATGCCATCGCCGTGCCGCTGCTGTTTCGTTTAATTGATTACTTCTACGCCTTCATCTGGGAACAATTTCGTCCGGGCTTTTACAGTTTCAGCCTCTGGCGCTTCGCGCTTTCGTGTCTGGTGCTGCTTGTGCCGACAACGTTGATGGGAGCAACGCTGCCTATTCTTTCAGCCGTGCTGCTGCGCTCTCCCGATCACAAGCAGACGGCGGTAACGCGTCTGTACACCTGCAATCTCGTTGGCGCGATCTTCGGAACAATCGCCGCCGGCTTCTTTCTGCTTCCGTTCTTAGGCGTTCGTCTGACGATTTTCGTCGCTGCCGCTATCAACTTCATTGTCGGCATCGCCGCAATCTTAATTGATCGTCGAGATGAGAAGTCCCCGGCACAGGAGGCAGCAAGCGAGCAGGCGGAATTGATTGACCAAACGGATGAAAAGATTGGAAGCACGGCAGAAGCCACGCTTCCATCGAAACACGAAGGCAGCACAAAGTTCTGGCTGTTATGCGCCGTAATCTCCGGCTTCGTGACGATCAGCACGCAGGTCGCCTGGACTCGCGTGCTGACAATGATTATCGGTTCCAGCACTTACGCTTTCAGCATGGTCGTCGCCCTTTTCCTGCTCGGACTCTCGATTGGCGCATACTCGGTCGCCCGAAAAAAGATGACGGTGAATCTGCGGCGCTCGATTATGAACGTGGAGCTGGCCACCGCCGCGACGCTTCTACTGAGCATCTGGATGACCAATGCGACTCCGAATTTGTTAATTGAATTAGGAACGAGCTTGCAGGTTGGCTCATGGCTCGGGTTATTGATGTTGCAGATGCTGATTGCGGCGTTGCTGATTCTGTTTCCGGCCATCCTGATGGGGATGGTGATGCCCCTTGTGCTCGTGTGGGCGAGCAAGGCGGGCGGCGATGCTTCGGTTGGCCTAGTGGGTCGCAGCTACGCCGTCAATACTCTCGGAGCAATCGTGGGGGCATTCAGCACAGGTTTCATCCTCATTCCAAAGATGAGCACGCGGTTCACGATTCTCTTCGCCGCGTCATTGTGCATCATCCTGGCGGGCTTTGCCTACAGACCAGCACGCGAAGACGCAGACCCGGACTTGCGGCGAAGCCTGACCGCCGGGGCGACCGCAGCCCTGATAGCTGTTCTCTTTTTTATTGCGCCGAACATGAAGCTCGCCGATCTCTCCATCGGCGCTTATGATAGCCTCGTGCGCGTGCTCGCCAAATCGCGGGGAAGCGTCAACAACAGCGCCACAGAGAATCCGGGGCCGGACATTCACAGATTGCTCTGGTACAAAGAAGGCCCGACGGCGACAGTTTCGGTGCGTGATGATTGGGGCATCCGCTCGATGGCTGTCAACGGACGCACCAACGCTTCCGACCGCGACGATATGCCGACGCAGGTTATTCTCGGCCAGCTTCCAATTTTGATTGCGCCGCGCGCCGAGAATGGTTTGATCGTCGGTTATGGCTCAGGAGTCTCTGTCGGCTCGATGCTTCAATCGGAAATTAAATCGCTCGAATGCGTCGAGTTAGAGCCGACGGCGGTTGAGGCTGGAAAATATTTTAACCACGTTAACAATCAACCGCTCAATGATCCGCGCCTGCGTGTGATAATTGATGATGCGCGTACATACCTGCGCGTCAACCCGACGCAATACGACATGATCGTCAGTGAGCCAAGCCATCCGTGGGTTCCCGGCGTCGCAAATCTCTTTACGCAGGAATTCTTCGAGTTGGGGCGCAGTCGCTTGAAGGAAGATGGAATCTTTGTCCAGTGGGTGCAGATTTATCAACTCTCGACCGAAAGCCTACGCTCTGTGCTGGCAACTTATAAAAGCGTCTTTCCGCATGTGCTGATGTTCCGCGTCGAGGGTGCAACGAAAGGCAAAGACCTGATCCTTGTCGG
>JACCVS010000302.1 GCA_013698055.1 Acidobacteriota bacterium | reverse complement strand
CGGCAAAGGTGCGCTCAAGCATCGTCGCCGATTCATTGTCTCCGGTCAGCCTCAACGCTCTGCTCCATTCGGCGACGGCTTCTTTTTGCATTCCCTTCTGCTCGTAGGTATCGCCGAGAAGTTCGTGCGTGTAGGCATCGTTCGGGTCTAGCTCAAGCGTTTTTTGATATTGCTCGATGGCGCGGTCATACTGGCGCGTCTGGTAAAATGTCATTGCCAAATTTCTGTTAAAAGGAACTGACAGAGGTTCGAGTTCCAAGCCTTTTCTCATCTGCGCAAGAGCTTCTTCTAACCGTCCGAAGTTAATTAAATGCGCGGCATAATGATTGCGCCCCTCCGCATAGCTCGGATTTAATTCAATGGCTCGCCTGAGGTCTCGTTCAGCGCCCGCACTGTCATCGTTGTTAAACTGTTTGACGCCAGCCAGCGCGTTATAAGCGTCGGGCAACGCGTCGTCTAACGCTAACGCTTTGTTCGCTGCCGCCTCCGACTTCGACCAATTCTCGCTCGTGGGCGGCAAGAAACCGGTTGCCGCACCAAAGCCGTAATATTCCGCCAATCCTGCATAAGCCAGCGCATAGTTTGGGTCAACGTCTATTGCCTGTTGATAATAATCGCGGCTTTTCTCAAATTCCTTTGCCGGAAACTTGTACCAGTAATAACGTCCTTTCAGGTAAAGCTGATAAGCCTCAGCGTTCTCCGTGTAGTTCTTCGCCAACTTCTGCTCGTCTGCGCCCGACAGTTTCACCCACAATTTGTTTGAAACATCATGGGCAATCTCGCCTTGCAAAGTGACGAGGTCTGCCAGCTTTCGATTGTACTGCTCGCCCCAAAGCTGATTACCATTGCGCGCATCAACCAATGATAAGTACAACGCCAAGTCGTCGCCGCGTTGCACGACACGCCCGTTCAAGATGGCTTGCACGTTCAATTCCGAGCCGACTTGCTGCGGTTCAATCTCTTTGCCTTTGTAGCGGAACACGGTGCTGCGAGCTTTGACTGACAGGTTGGGTAATTGCGACAAACTGTTAATCAGTGACTCGGTCATGCCGTCAGAGAGGTATTCCGCATCCACGTTGTTGCTCTCGTTCACGAAGGGCAAGACCGCGATGGAACGAATAGTGGATGCGTCGCTTGCAGCAGAGTTGTTCGCCTTGTCGCTTGCGACCCGATAGCGCGAGTAGGCGAAGTAGGCGATAGCTGCGACGAGCGTCGCCAGAATCAAAAGCGCAGCCAGCTTGTGCCGTTTGATCTCGCCAATAATGAATTCGATACTTGATGTTGCCTGGATGGCGCTCGCGTCGCCGGTCTGCGCCGCCGCAACCTGCGTTGTTCCATCAGCCAGGCTATCGTTGCCGGTTGTCGCCCGTTCCGCTTTACTATTTTTCTCTTCGGTCGCAGCGCTCCGATTAAGCTCAGCCTCAAACTCCAAACGCTTCTTCAGGTTCTTCAAGTCCAGCTCTAAATCTTTGACTCCCTGATAACGTTCTTCCTTATCCTTGCGAAGCGCCTTCGTCACGATCCGCTCCAGCTCCGCGGGTACGTCCGGCGCAGAACTGGTTAAGATTGGCGGTTCAACTTTTAGTATAGCTGCAATCACATCGCTCGCCGTCTCGCCTTCAAACGGCCTACGACCTGCGAGCATCTCGTAGAGCATGACACCCAGACTCCAGATATCAGTGCGCGCATCAACCTCTAACCCACGCGCCTGCTCAGGCGACATGTAGATGGTCGTCCCCATCACCACGCCGGGTTCAGTTCTGTTCAGGGCTTTGGTTGGCGCTTTTGTGTCAACCGCAGAAGCGTCTTGCTCGATGAGCTTAGCCAGACCGAAGTCCAGGACTTTTGCCAGGCGGTCGCGCCGGATCATGATGTTCTCAGGCTTGATATCTCGATGTACTATGCCAGCCGCATGTGCTGCTGAGAGAGCGGAAGCGATTTGAATTCCGATGTCCAGGACTTCACGCAGCTCTAAACTGTTGCGCTTGATGTGCTGGCGCAAATTCTCGCCCTCAATAAGCTCGGTGGCGATAAAATGCAGGCTGCCCTCAGCACCGATCTCATGAATTGTCAGGATGTTCGGATGGTTGAGACTGGAAATAGCATAAGCTTCTTGCTCGAAGCGGTGCAGGCGATCTTTGTTGGCGGTCAAGTTAGCGGGCAGGAGTTTAATCGCTACCTGGCGGCGCAAGGTTGTGTCTTGCGCTAAATATACTTCCCCCATTCCGCCCGCGCCAAGCAGTGAGCGAATCTCATAGCGACCGAGATTTGTGCCGTGGGAAAGAGGCATGGTCGTAGCAGGTGTCTTCCCTTAATGCCGGTGTCCTCCGTTCGGACTCTATTTATGGCCGGGCTATTCTCAATCGCTCCTAACGGAGCTATTAAACTCGAACACCGGATTTATTGTCCACAGCTTTCACATCTTTATAAAACGTCCTACGCTCTTTCCATCGCCGGTACATCTCAAGAGAAAACGCGAGCCAGACGCCGCTCCAGAGGTACGCGCCGAGCGTATCTGAAGGCCAGTGTGCGCCGAGGTAGATGCGCGAGAGTCCGACGAGCAAAACGGGCAGGGCTGTGAGCG
>JACCVS010000292.1 GCA_013698055.1 Acidobacteriota bacterium | reverse complement strand
GGCTCTTCAGGCTCAGGCGCTAAGCCTGCGCCGAACACGCACCACCCGCAGCGCATGAACTCTTTTTATGCTTACAAGCCTTTCACGCACCAGCACGTGCCGGAGATCGAGCAGGAGCTGCGCGCCGTCGGCGACTTCACAAGCGAGCTTGTCTTCATGACGCATAGCCTGCCAGTCGCGCGCGGTATCTTCGCCTCCATTTACGCGGAGACGAAAGCTGAGATGAGGACGGACGAGGTGCGCGCCGTCTTTGCGGACTTCTACAAAGATTCCTTCTTCGTTCGATTGGTTGAAGGCTCGCCTGACATCAACTGGGTCAAGACGACCAATTTTTGCGATCTGGGATTTGCCGCGCGTGGCCGCCAGCTCGTTGTCTTCTCGGCGATTGATAATCTGGTCAAAGGCGCGGCGGGACAGGCCGTGCAGAATATGAATTTGATGGCCGGACTTGATGAAAAGACAGGATTGATTCTGACCGGGAGCAACCCGTAATCAAGATGACTGCTGATGCCACGACATTTGAAGAGATAACAGCCAGCGAAGACCGCTTTCAGTTGGCGACGTACAAGAAGATGCCGCTTGTTGCTGCGCGAGGGCAGGGCGTCTGGCTGTACGCGAGCGATGGCGAGCGTTACCTGGACCTGTATGGCGGGCACGCCGTCGCCGGAACAGGGCATTGCCATCCGCGCGTGGTGGCAGCGATTCAGGAGCAAGCCGAGACGTTGCTCTTCTACTCGAACCTCATTTACTCGGAAGTGCGTGCGCGTGCGGCTGAAAGACTGGTCTCGCTCGCGCCTCAGCCCATCAGCAAAGCTTTCTTCTGCAACTCTGGAACGGAAGCGAACGAGAACGCGATGCGAATGGCACGGATGGCGACCCGTAGAGAGAAGATCATAACTTTCACGGGCAGCTTTCATGGGCGCACCGCCGATGCGATTAGCGCGACCGGCCTGGGAAAGTATCGCGAGCTTGGACGACCGAACGTGCCCGGACATCTTTTCGCGGAGTTTGGCGACATCGAAGCAGTTGAGAGAATCGCGGACGAAGAGGTCGCCGCGATTATGCTTGAGCCGATTCAATCAATGGTCGGGGTGCGAATGGCCGGTGCGGAGTTTTATTTATCTTTGCGTGAGCTGTGTGATGCGCGCGGGATAATGTTGATCTACGACGAAGTGCAGACGGGCGTTGGGCGCACGGGCGAATGGTTCTTCGCGGGAAGCGAGGCAGGCGGTGTTGTTGTGCCGGACATCATCACACTGGCGAAGGCGCTTGGCAGCGGCGTTCCCGTCGGCGCGTGTCTGGTCACTGAATCAATCGCCGCGCATATCAAAGAGAACGATCTGGGAACGACGTTCGGCGGCGGGATGCTGGCGATGGCGGCTGTCAACGCGACGCTCGAAGCGATTGAAGCGGACGGGATGCTGGAGAACGTGAAGGCCACGGAGAGGTACCTGCGCGAGTGCATGAAGGAGATTCCGCAAGTCGCGGGCGTGCGCGGGCTGGGTTTCCTGCTTGGGCTGGAGTTTAAGGAAAAGGCCGCCCCGATTCATCAGGCTCTGCTTGAGCGACACATCATCACGGGCACGTCCAGTGACGCGAATGTGCTCAGATTGCTCCCGCCGTTGACTCTTGGGCGTGAAGAGGTTGGTTTACTCGTTGATGCACTAAAGAATTTGTAGGGGCATGGCTTATCCCCGCACGGTTTGACTTGGGAACACGCGGCCAGGGAAAAGCCCTGCCCCGACAAGATAATTCTATGCGGAGAGATTTTCTATCCACAGGAGACTGGACGCGCGACGAGCTTGAAGGCTTGATCGAGTCGGCGCTTCGTTTCAAGCGGGGCGATGACAATTCAAAACCGCTCGCGGGGCGGTCAATCGCGCTCGTTTTCTTCAATCCGAGTTTGCGGACGCGCGCTTCGATGCAGGTCGGGGCTTTCGAGCTTGGGGGAAATGCGGTCGTGCTTGAACCGGGCGGGACGAGTTGGACGCTTGAGCATCGCGACGGCGTGGTGATGGATGGAGATAAGACCGAACACGTCGCGGAGTTTGTGCGCGTGCTCGGAAGATACTGCGTTGGGATAGGCGTCAGGACATTTGCCGCTTTGAAGAACTGGGAAGAGGAGCGGCGCGATCCCATCCTGAATGCGTTTGCGAAGTATTCGGATGTGCCGTTGATTAATCTGGAATCGGCGATGCATCATCCGTGTCAGGCTCTGGCGGACATGATGACCGTGCGCGAGAAACTGGGCGCGGGACGCAAGCGCGTGCTGCTGACGTGGGCATGGCATCCGAAGCCCCTGCCGATGGCCGTGCCGAACAGCTTCGCGCTGGCTGCGGCTCAAATGGGGCATGACCTCGTCATCGCGCATCCGCGCGGATACGAGCTGGATGAAGAGCTGATGCGCGACATCGCAAGCAAGACTGAAAGCGCGGGCGCATCGCTGACCGTGACGAATGATGTGGACGAAGCCTTTGACGGCGCAGAGGTCGTGTACGCGAAAAGCTGGGGCAGCAGCCGGTTTTACGGCGCGCCGGAAGAAGATATGGACGAGCGCGCCGCGCATCGCGCCGCCTGGATCGTTGATGAGCAGAAGATGGCGCGCACACGCGCGGGCGTCTTCATGCACTGCCTGCCCGTGCGCCGCAACGTGATCGTGACGGATGGCGTGATTGATTCTTCGTCTTCGGTCGTGATTGACGAAGCGGAAAATCGTCTGCACGCGCAAAAAGCCGTCATGGCAAACCTATTCGGAAGGCAAAAGTAAAAAGGTATGCTTGATGCTGCCAATCAATTCCGGCTGGATTTACTGCGCGAAGCGCTGCCCTACATCCAAAGATTCCAGGGCAAGACGTTCGTCGTCAAGCTGTCCGGCAAAGCGACTGAAGATGCTGCGAACCTCGCCTCGCTCGCTGAAGAGTTGGCTTTGATTCATCAGGTTGGAATCCGCCTCTGCGTCGTGCATGGCGGCGGCAAGCAGTT
>JACCVS010000582.1 GCA_013698055.1 Acidobacteriota bacterium | reverse complement strand
GCCGCGCGTAAGTTGCCGCTTGAAGAGCAACGGTTGCTTGCAGAAAAGCTCCTGGAAGATACGAAGGGGTTTGAGAATGTGAACGATGGCAAGATGCGAGGGAAGCTGCGCCATCACTTCGGAGCATGGGATAGCGGCAATGTCAGGTCTGCCGACAATGAAGAGATAGACCGCGACCTGGCACGCGAGTTTGCCAGCACGCACGAGAACGAAGTCTGATGCTACTCGACACTTCGGGGTTGATGTGCGTCTTTGATCGGCGCGACTTCCGACACCAAGATGCGTTGGAATTCTACAATGCTGCGCCACACGGTTAACTCACAATTATGTGGTGGTGGAGTTCATCGCACTGGCCCAAGCACGCAATGCACCGCGAGCCGAGGCGCTAACCTTCGTCGCGGATTTGTTCGATGACTCCGAAGTGGAAGTTGTCTGGATTGATGAGCGGTTCCATCAAAATGCATTAGCTTTGTTGCATGAGCGGCTGGATAAGACCTGGTCGCTATGCGATGCTGTTAGCTTCCTGCTCATGCAGCAACACAGCTTAACAGAAGCACTCACCACAGATCATCATTTTGAGCAAGCAGGCTTCGCCAAACTTCTGAAATCCTAAGCAAAAGCGAGTTGTGCCTTGAACGTTACAGTCCTTTACGTCGGATCAAGTCTACTCGCTCCGCTCAAACAGGCGGAGCGCGAGATCAATCGCGACTATGCGTTTGACTTGCGCGTGGCTGCCCATAACTTCGGTGCTACCTTGTCGGAAATCGAGTGGCGGGAGATTGATCATGATCTGAGTGTAGCTGATGTGGTCTTTGTCATTCACGTGATGGACGGCGAAAACGGGGCGCGCCTGCTCGATTCACTTGAGCGATACAAAGCGCGCCATCATGCGGTCGTCGTTATCAATTGTATGCCTGACCTGATGCGCCGGACGCGAATGGGCAAGCTGGATTTCGGGCGGATGTTCGGCGGCGTGAAGGGAAGAGGCGACTCGGGGACACAGGGACGCGAAGACGCGGGGAAAAAGAGCGATAAGGCTCGGAGGGCAGAAGGTTTAGTTGGTAGAGTCGGTTCATGGATGGGCGAGCAGGCTCGCGCGCATCGTTCAAAGAAAAAGCGGAGCCATACTCAATATCTGAAACTCGTTGACCGCTTACCCGGTATCCTGCGTTTCGTTCCGAGCGCGGGGCGTCTTCGCGACATCAAGCATTACCTTCAACTCTTCTGCTACTTCCTGCAACCTACACCGGCCAACATTCGCTCGATGCTGCTGTATGCCATCAAGCATTATGTTCCCGACGAGATTGTAGATAAAGCGGAAATACAATTGCCGCCGCCTGAGCGTATGCCTGCGGTGGCGATCTATCACCCGGATGCACCGTCGCTCTTTGAGTCGTTTGCAGCGTACAGGAAATGGTACGAGCAGCGAAATGGCAAAAGCGGGAAGCTGTCGCTTGATCCTGACATGACCATTGGCTTGCTTCTCATGCGCCCGCAGATCGTGAGCGACACGCGAAAGGCTTATGACGGATTGATTCGTGCGGTTGAAGCTGAAGGATTAGCAGTGCTACCAGCAATCTCGACCTTGATGGATAACCGCGAGGCGTGCGGAAAGTTTTTTATAGACGATGGGCAAAAAGCGGAAGGCGGAGAGCAGGGACTTGAGGCGAGGTCGCGCGTCAGTCAGATCGTGTCGCTGACCGGGTTCAGCTTTGTGGGCGGGCCTGCGATGAATGACAGCGAGGCGGCGGCAAAATTCCTGCGTGAACTGAATCGCCCGTTTCGCTCAGCCGTTAGTCTGGATATGCAGACCGTCGAAGCATGGCGGGAATCGCAGACTGGCTTGAACCCGGTTCAGGCGGGGATGCAGATTGCCATTCCTGAATTGGACGGTGCGACGGAGCCTTTTGTTTATGGCGGCGTGGGCGCGGGCGCGTGTGAGCCGCTCCCTTTGGAAAATCGTTGTCTTCGTTTAGCACGACGGCTCAAGCGCTGGAATCACTTGCAGACCGCGAAGCGCGCAGAATTAAAACTGGCGATGCTGGTCTTTTGTTTCCCGCCGAACAAGGGAAACATCGGCACTGCTGCCGACCTTGATGTCTTCCCCAGTGCGTGGGAAATGCTTAAAGCGTTGAAGCGCGATGGATACGAGGTCGAGGTTCCGTCGAGCGCCGACGAATTGCGTTTGATGTTGCTTGGTGGTAACTCGGAAAACCTCGGAACGACGGCGAACGTGGCTTACCGGATGAGCGTTGATGAGTACAGGCAACAGTGCCCCTTCGTCGAAGACATTGAAGAAGAGTGGGGGTCTGCGCCGGGCGCGATTAATTCATTCGGGGGCGACCTTTTGATTCAGGGCATCAGGCTTGGGAACGTGTTTCTGGGCGTGCAGCCGACCTTCGGCTATGAAGGTGATCCGATGCGCCTTTTAATGGCGCGAAGCGGCGCGCCACATCACGGTTTTATGGCGCTCTATACTTACCTTGAAAAAGTTTTCAAAGCGGATGCCGTCGTGCATATCGGGACGCACGGCGCGATGGAGTTTATGCCGGGCAAGCAGGTGGGATTGTCGGATGAGTGCTGGCCGGATCGTCTCATCGGCGAGTTGCCGAATATTTATATCTACAGCGTCAACAATCCTTCTGAAGGCTCTATCGCAAAGCGCAGGTCATATGCTGAGCTAATCTCATATCTGACGCCGCCGATTGAGAACGCAGGCTTGTATAAAGACCTCGCATTGCTCAAGGAATCGCTGATGGCTTACAGGCTGGCGACTGATGAGCGTGAGCGCGCGCAAGTTTACGCCACGATTGAAGAGACGGCGCGAGCCTTGAACTTTGAAGTCGGGCGCGCTGGCAATTGAGCCTAACGTGAGTTCGACATAAGCGAACTATAAAACAAGTGCC
>JACCVS010000272.1 GCA_013698055.1 Acidobacteriota bacterium | reverse complement strand
AGTAAATGGTTTTCCGCAAAGGAGGATGGATAATAAAATGGCAAAGGTTAACATTAAACCCACAAATCTGATCGCCGTCCTGTGCTGCCTCTGTTCGGTATTGTTTCTGGAAGGTTGTAGCTACCAGGAAGCTCTGAGCGGCAAACATGAAGGCACGGTTGAGAGTCATCAGTTGACGATTAACAAGCCCTGTAGTTTATTCACGGAAAATACCATCCGGATCGAAACATCCCCCGGGCAGACGAAGTATCAATATACTTGCGGCAACACCAGGGTGTTCATCGTTCTGAAGAACGAAGAGCTGACCGTCAACGAGAAGAGCTACGGCAAACTCAAAGACGGTGATTCAATTGTCTTCGATCACGGAAAGGTGTTAATCAACTCCAAAGAGGTTCAGGAAGTTGCGAGCAACTAGAAGAGGCGTCGCTTTGTTATGAAACCTGTCATTGATTTGAACGGCCTGAGCGTTCAGTTTGGCGCGAAGACGATTCTTAAAGATGTGACCGCACAGTTGCGCGGGCGCGCCATCGGACTCCTTGGCCCAAACGGCGCAGGGAAGACGACGCTCATTCACACCTTGCTCGGGTTCCATCCTCCCTCGTCTGGTACGGCGCACATCTTCGGCCAGGATATCACGGCGGCAGGCGCGAATGAGATCAGCGCGTTCATCGGCTACATGCCGGAGCGCGATTCGTTCATCTCCAAGATGTCCTGCGTGCGTTTCGTCACTCTCATGGCAGAGCTTTCGGGCTTGCCCTCGGAAGCCGCTTTGGAACGGTCGCACGAGGCGCTCTTCTATGTTGGACTCGGCGAAGCGCGCTATCGCAATCTCGAAACTTACTCGCTTGGTATGAAGCAACTGGCGAAGCTGGCGCAGGCCATCGTTCATGGGCCGAAGCTGATTATTCTGGACGAACCGACCAACGGGCTAGACCCGCCGACGCGCCAGCGCATGATTCGGCTCATTCGCGACATACGCGACAGCGGTCAAGCTCACATCCTGATCTCGTCTCACCTGCTGCGCGATGTCGAAGAGTGCTGCGAGGAGATTTTGATCTTGAAGGATGGTCGCCTCGTCACCTATTGCAACCTTGAAGAAGAGCGCAAAGCTAATCGTAAGTTTCTTGAGATGGAGACGCGCGGTGACAGCCGTGCTTTCGCCGAAGCCATCGGGCGCATGGGCTGCGAATATGCTTTGACGGATGAGCGGCGGTTTAAGCTCGTCCTGCAACAGGGCGTTGAGATACGCGACCTCTACAAACTCGCGGCAGAGCAGCAGGTGCAGATTCGTCGCCTCAACTACAAGCGCGACTCGCTCGAAGACATCTTCCTCAAAGCGATGGAGAACAACAATGGCGGTCTATGATCACACCTATAAGCAATTTTCGGGCGAAGTGACGCCGCGCTGGTCGCGGTTTCTGACACTGCCGCGCCATTCTTACCGGGGCATCTTTCAATCAAAGCTCTTCATCGCCTATTTCGTCATCTGCCTGATTTATCCGCTGGTTGCTTCGATCCTGATCTATCTCCGTCACAACACGGAGGCGATGGCGATCATGGAGTTGACCGTCAGAAAGCTCGTGCTCATTGATTCGGAGTTTTTTGAATTCTTCATGATTTATCAGGGCGGGTGCGCCTTCTTCCTGACGTTGCTCATTGGGCCGCAACTCGTCTCGCGCGATATGACGAACAATGCGTTGCCGCTCTATCTGTCGCGCCCCTTCTCGCGCGCGGAGTATGTGCTTGGCAAGATGTCTGTGCTCTTGATCCTGCTCTCGCTGATTACGTGGGTTCCGATTCTGCTCGTGTTTCTTTTTCAGTCATATCTTGAGGGCTGGGGTTGGTTCACGCAGAATCTCAGGATGGCGGGCGCGATTTTCGTGGGAAGCTGGATTTGGATTCTGCTGCTGGCGCTGATGTCGCTGGCGATTTCTTCGTGGGTCAAGTGGAGAATTGCCGCGAGCGCCGCGTTGATCGGAGTCTTCTTCATTCCGGCGGCGTTCGCCGGAGCCATCAATGAAATCTTCAAGACGCGTTGGGGAAATCTCATCAGCCTGCCCAATATCATCAAATCCGTCTGGTCGGGACTTTTCGGGACATTCGTTCAGCAGACAGGGCGCGTTCGTGGTTTCGTTAATGGACGGAGAGCCTTCTTTGATCTCTTTGAGCCTCCGCTGTGGAGTTCATGGCTGGTGTTAGCAACCATTTGCGCGTTCTGTTTGCTATTGCTCGTCCGCAAAGTCAGAGCTTACGAGGTGGTGAGCTGATGAATGATGCATCTTCACAAATGATCGTCTTTGAGGATGTCTCAAAGTTTTACGGGGAGATACTCGGCGTCAATCGCGTTAATTTGTCAGTTGCTCCCGGTATCACGAGCCTCGTCGGGCCGAACGGAGCGGGCAAAACCACTTTGATGAATTTAATGACGGGGCTGCTTCGACCCACGCGCGGCCAGATCAGTATCTTGGGCGTCTCGCCTGATGAACCTGAAGAACTCTTCCGTCGCGTCGGCTATTGCTCGCAATTCGATTCTTTCCCCAGAGGTGTGACCGGGCGCGAATTCGTCAACATGTTTCTCAGCGTTCACGGCTACGGGAAAGGCGAAGCCGACGAGTTGACGATGAAGGCATTGGAGCGCGTCAGCCTGACGGACGCGGCAGAAAAGAAGGTTGCAGCTTATAGCAAAGGCATGAGGCAGCGCGTTCGTCTCGCGCAATCAGTCGCGCACAATCCTTCGGTGCTGATCCTGGACGAGCCTCTGAACGGGCTTGACCCGATGGCCCGGGCTGAAACCATCCGTCTCTTTCGCCAACTCGCGGACGAAGGATTACATCTCGTCATCTCAAGCCACATCCTACACGAAGTTGACATGATGTCGGATTGCGTCGTGCTGCTCAATAACGGTTACGTCGTCGCCGAAGGAGACGTTCACGGCGTGCGCGACGAGATGGATGAAGAGCATCCGATGCAGATTCTTATCCGCTGCGACAAGCCCGGCGCTTTAGCCGCGCGCGTCTTCGAGCAAGCTCAGATCGTTGAAGCAAGAATTCACGATGATCGTCGCGGACTCTTTATAAAAACGCGGGATGCGGATAAATTCTATCTGCTCTTGAACGAAGTGGTGGCCGAAGGCTTGGTCAGCGTCGAATCCGTGACGCCGGTTGACGATGATTTGAGCGCCGTTTACCAGTATCTGATCGGTTCGGAAACGGAAGGGAGCAACGTATGAGTTCGAGAGCTGAAACTGTTGCTATGGATAAGACCGCGAAAAAAACCCGGCAATCGCTCTGGAAGAAACAGATTGCCTCGATCCTCCGGCTCGAAGTCAGAAAGAACTTTACGGGCAAGCGCTCTATTCTGATTTACTTGCTGGCAATGCTGCCTGTTTTGATTATGGCGGCGCTCGTTTCTGTCAATGCCGACGACATCAGGGAGAATTTCGCGGAAGCCTCCATTATCTTCGCCAATCTTTACGAGGGGATGATTCTGCGGACGGTCGTCTTCTTTGGCTGCGCCTGGATTTTTATGAATCTGTTTCGCGGGGAAGTCGTTGACAGGAGCCTGCACTACTATTTCCTCTCGCCGGTTAAGCGTGAAGTCCTCGTGGCAGGGAAGTACATTTCAGGTCTCGTTACATCACTCATCCTGTTTGTGACGATGACGGCGCTCGCAGTTTTTTTCATCTATCTTCCGCTGGGTTACTCGGGCGCGATGAGCCACCTGTTTGACGGGCCGGGGATGAGTCAGGTGCTGACTTACCTGAGCATCACCGTACTCGCGTGCATCGGTTACGGCGCGGCGTTTCTCGTCATTGGACTGTTCTTCCGCAATCCGATTATCCCGGCGATTATTCTTTACGGTTGGGAGTTTATTAACTTTCTCCTACCGCCGTTTCTGAAAAAACTGAGCATCATTCATTACCTGCATTCACTCACGCCTGTCCCGATTCCAGAAGGCCCGTTTGCGATTGTCGCCGAGCCGACCTCGGCGTGGCTGACCGTGCCGGGATTGATATTAGTAACTATAGCCGTGCTGGTCATGGCGAGCGTCCGTATTCGCCGGATGGAGATTAAGTACGGGGGAGATTGAAGTAAGTTAAAAGGAAGACCAAGCGAGTCCAAAGTCCAATGTCCAAAGTCAAAACCGTGTTCGTGACTTTGGACATTGGACTTTGGGCTTTGGACTCCTTTTCTTTTAACTTTTTCATTTCCTTTGCTTCTTTTTGGAACTTTTATGACTCCCCGCGCGAATCAAGCATGGCAGCCGGTAATTGATCGTCCCTGAAGAAGAGCGAATGACAGTGCTCACAACTCCCAGTGATAACGAACTGCTACGGCTGATGGTGGCCGGAGACGAGAGCGCATTTGTCACGCTGTACCGGCGGCGGCAGGGCGGAATTTATCGCTTCGCGCTCCAGATGAGCGGCTCCGAAGCAATCGCCGAAGACGTGACGCAAGAGGTTTTCATGGTCTTGATGGGTGAGGCAAAAAATTACGATTCGGCCAAGGGGTCGCTTTCTGGCTATCTTTATGGCATCGCACGAAATCATGTGCTGCGCTCACTTGCGCGTGACCGCTCGTTCGTCTCGATTGGCGAAGGCTACGAGGAGGACGGCGAAACGACTCACCAACAGTTAGTCGCACAGGATGACCCGCTCGGTGATTTGACTCGCGGCGAGATGATCGAGTCTGTACGGCAGGCCGTCATGGCGCTCCCCGCTCATTATCGCGAGGTCGTCTTGCTGTGTGACCTTCACGAGATGGGTTACGCGGAAGCAGCACAGGTTTTGAATTGCGCCGTTGGCACGATTCGTTCTCGCCTCCATCGCGCGCGCGCGTTGCTCATCGAAAAACTGCGCGCGACCAATGAATCCGGTACGACATCGCCCATTGTTAATTCTGCGAGGTGCTTCGCATGAGTTGTCGAAACGTCGAAACAATCATTACTGAACTTGCGCGTGGCCAGATGCTGGATGCCCGTGTCAAAGAAGACGCGCTCTCGCACATACAGGGCTGCGAGCCTTGCGCGGCGCGCTTTGCGGATGAGCAGACACTGACCTCCGGGCTTCGCGCAGTTGCCGCGAGCGGGACTTCGGTAGAGACGCCCGCCCGCGTCGAGGCAGCGTTGCTCTCTGCTTTCCGGCAGGGCGTGAGATCATCTCCTTTCATCCCGGCTAACGCGCCTGCGCGACCACTGGCAACACCCTGGTTGCCCTGGTCTATAGCGGCGGCGGCGGCGATTCTGATTTTTTCGGTGTTTGCCCTCCCACGCTTGCTTCCAACTGATACACGCGAGCTTGCAGGGCGGGGAGCGAGAGAAGTTCAGCCAGCGCCTCGTTTGTCGCCAATAATTGAGACGACTAAATCCGCATCTGTACAGAAAGATGCTGAAATTCAACCTGATGATGAGGTGGTGAGGAATCCTGAATCAGAATTGGCTGGCGGCTCGTCTTTGCCGCGCTCCTCTGACAGGCGACGAGCAATTATGCAAACTGTTGGGCTGAGAAGTAAGCCAATCCGCAGCGCAAATAATATTCAGCCGCCAGTAAGTATGAACGAAGAAGTAACGACGGACTTTCTACCTTTAACTTATGGCAGCCTGTCGCAGTTTGATGATGGGCAGGTAGTCCGTGTTGAGTTGCCACATTCTGCTCTTCAATCATTAGGTTTGCCGATGAATGCAGAACGCGGCAGTGAGCGTGTCAAAGCAGATGTCTTGCTCGGTCACGATGGAGTGGCGCGGGCTATCCGTTTTGTCAGGTAGCGTGTCTGCCTGAAGTAAAAGTTTGGAACCTGTCAACGATTGACCTAAAGCATTTAATTATTGAGGAGAGATGAGATGATGAGAATACAAAAAAGATTCCTTGCGGGCGCAATCTTCATGCTCGCAGTGCTGTCACTCAGCGCGAGTGTCTTTGCCCAGCAAGCGCCACCAGCACCAGAAAAAGGTGCGCCGAAACCCGGCGACGTAATCACCTTTGAGCACGAAATCGTGGGGCCAGGGCAGGGAATGCGGATAAAGGCGCCGGGACATCCGATGGGAGATGAAAACATGGTCTTCCTGGCAACGGAAATGAGCTTTGGCGGTAAGGTTGTCAAGGGTGCGCCATACTCTGCGCAGGCAATTACGGAGAGTTCCCGAACGCTCAGTGATGGGAATAAAATCAAGAATAAAAGTACCGCTTCAGTTTATCGTGATGGCGAGGGACGCACGCGCCGCGATCAGGAGTTGGGTGCGGTCGGCCCCTGGGCAATGTCCGGTGATCCGCACCAGACTGTGTTTATTAACGATCCTGTGGCAGGAGCCAACTATGTTCTTGACCCACGCACGCGCACGGCGCGTAAAATGCCACCGCTTCGCATCAGTCTCCCGCCGGGCGTGGGTTCCAATACTGCATCTGGCAGTGCCCCGGACATTAGGATCAGGGTTGAGCGTGATGTGTTAACGGCAAATGCTCCGCCACCACCACATCCTCCGATTGGAGATGCGCCCATTGAAATGTTTCGCATCTCATCCGATCCAAACAATCGCAAAACGGAATCTCTCGGCAAGCAAGTGGTCGAGGGCGTCGAGGCAGAAGGCACGCGTATTACCAGGACAATCCCCGCTGGCGAGATTGGTAATGAGCAGCCTATTCAGATCGTCTCGGAGAAATGGTACTCGCAGGAATTGCAGGCAGTCGTCATGTCCAGGCATAGCGACCCGCTTGTCGGCGAGACAGTTTACAGGCTGACCAATATCAATCGCGGCGAACCGACACGCTCGCTATTTGATGTGCCAGCCGACTACACCATCAAGGAAACACCCGCTCACACTCGTGTTATGAGGAGAAAGTCAGGCGAAGAGAAGTAAGGATTCGCCGAGCTGGCTTGAATAGAAAGGGCAAGGCCATTGAACTGGCTTTGCCCTTTTTAGTTCCTTGCGATGATGTGATCGGTGCGCGTCTGCACCTCTTCAGCCTCAGGGATGTCTGCTGCTTCGATAGTCGAAAGCACAGCCTCGCTAATGTCGGGCAAAGAGACGATGCGATTGGCCTGCTTGTTGATTGTCGCCTCAAATAAATTGCGTGCGAGACGTGCGTTGCCGAATGACTCATCGCGAAAAGCCGTCAGGATGTGTAAGACATCAGCTAATTTTTCTTCAGCGCCTGATGTCAATGTGAAGCCAGCTTTTTTACAGAATGATTTGAAAATATCTTTAAGTTGCTCTGCGGTGTAATCCTCAAAGTGAATGAACTTGTTGAAGCGTGAGCGAAGTCCCGGATTTGAAGAAAGAAACTCATCCATCTTAGTTGTGTAACCTGCGGCTACGATAACCAGTTCATGCCGATGATCCTCCATCATCTTCAAAAGAGTCTCAATTGCTTCATGCCCGAAACTCTCTCCATCGCCGGAACTCAGTGAATAGGCTTCATCAATAAACAGTATGCCCCCGAGAGCTTTATTAACTACGTCTTTAACCTTCAATGCTGTCTGACCAACATACCCTGCGACCAGTCCGGCGCGATCTGTTTCGACGAGATTACCCGTCTTCAAAAATTCAAGCGCTCTATAGATTTGCGCCAGAAGTCGTGCCACAGTCGTTTTGCCTGTGCCGGGGTTTCCATAGAAAACAATGTGGCGCGAGACGGGCAATGCGGGCATTCCTTTGGCGAGTCGCATCTGCTGCACTTTTAGATAGTTGACGAGTTGTTTGACCTCGTTTTTGACCCGCTCAAGACCAATCAGAGCATTCAACTCTTCCATTAATGATTCAAGGCTGCGCGGCGGCTCAACCTCGATTACTTTGACTTGCTCTTGAGTTTCCTGAGTTGTAATCTCCTCAGATTCTCTCAGTGCAGCGGAGCCTTTGGGGTAGAGCATTTCCTTGAACTTTAAGAGCGCGGCCTCTTCTGATTTCGTCACCTTGCCATCGGATTTAATAATCAAGTTGGCGAATTGAAAAAGAGCATTGCGTGCTTTGTCAGCGAAGTTGGTGCCATGCCTTGCATCATATTCCTCAAGGTAAGAAA
>JACCVS010000265.1 GCA_013698055.1 Acidobacteriota bacterium | reverse complement strand
ACCCAGTCGAATTCACCGCTGGTCACTTTGCCGTGACAATATTCGCAAATGCCCGTGACGTTGATTTTCAAGCCAGCGCCGCAATTGGGGCAATTGAGGGTCGCGCGGGCGGGCGCTGCCGGGGCGTTGCGGTTGCGGATGAACGTCCAGTACTCGCTCCATCGCCGCAGCTTCTTATTCGAGCCACTGACGATCTTGCCGTCCTTACTCACAGTGTAGTCGTGGCCTTCAGCCCAGATACGCACGGTGATGGAATTATAGAAGGCATCCTCCTTGATCTTGACGGGCAGCATCTGCGTGATGCGGAAGTTGTCGAGCGCGTTCCTGAGTCCCTGCCGCTTGTAAGCCTCGATCCAGAATTGGTGCATCTGGAAAATATTGTCGGTTTCATGCGGGCGCGCTCGTTCCCAGTCAAGCGTTGACCAGGCCAGTTGCAGCTCGTTGAAGATTAACCCGACGCGCGCGTTGAACTCCGTCCAGTTGAATGCCGGGTGGCTCTGCTGGAAGTACACGCTCACGTTCTGAAAATTCGGCTGGACGATAGACTGGTAATCCGTCCCGACCTCCGGCACGTTTGAAGTGAGCAGCGGCCCGCGAGCTTCTTTGCTTAAGAAAGTGATTGAGCGGGCGAACCATTGAAACTCGCCGCTTTCAATTTTCGCGCCGCAGAAGGCGCACGCGCCCGTCGTGTCTTTCATCAACGCCGCGCCGCAACGCGGGCAGTGCAGGGCAGTGGCTTTATCCGGCGTCGGCGACAAAACGTCGCGCTGGCGCTCCAGGACCCAACGCTCGCGCACGTAGTAAGTCATCTCAGAAGGCTTCTGACCTTGTGCGCCGACGATCTCCGTGTAGTTCGTTTCAAACTCGACGCTAATCGTCACGACGGGCGAAGACAGCCTCTTTACGCCCGCGACCCGCATCGAGCCGACAATGATGCCTGCGACCATTTGCAAATTCGGAGGATTAAGTTGAACCAGAGCGCCGCGCGCACGCTCGCTGAGATATGGCGAAAGCTCTTCGAGATTGCCGCGCCCGCGAGCATGATGCGCCTTGGCATAGAGCGCATAGCAGAAATCCGTGAAAGTGATCTCAGAGAAATTCGGGTCGAACTTGCGTAGCTGGTTGAACTGCTGCACGAAGCTCTTGTGTGCGGTTGTTGTGGAAGCGTCCGCCGAGCAAACAGAGGGCGCTTTGCCTTTGTTGGCGCGGGCGTAAAGAATAAGACCGACGACGATGATGATGTCCAGCGGGATGCCAATGGCCGGATACTCGAACGTCAGTAGAAGCAGACGAAATAGTATCCAGAGGATGAAGCCTGCGCCTTCGCCATCGCCGCCGCCGCCGCCTTTGCTTCCGCCACCGTAAGATTGCCCGCCGCCGACGCGCGCCAGCGTCTCCGGCGCAAACAGGGACAACGCGAACAGTGCCACTGAGACCACGCTGATGAAGACGAGGATGCGCGATAAGGATTTTGTGTAGTGTCGGCGATTCATTTGAGATCGAAGCGCGGCATGTCCGGCAACTCGTTTGGGTTCTCGCCGGTCGGCGGAAGGTGCTCGGCTAGAAGCGCGCCAAGCTCTTGAATTCTTTGTCGCAAGGTGTCCAGTTGCGGAATGCGCCCGGCGCGGTGCAGTTCGTACACGCGCTCGTTCCATTCGAGCGGCGGCGCGGCCTTCAGCACGCCCCTGTCGGCGATTAACTCCAACCGCCGTTCAAGCAGCGAGAGATAGATGAGAACGCCCATCTCTGCATCCGTGTTCGCAATCCCCGCCTCGTAAAACATCGCCGCCGCGCCCGTTCGGACAGAGTCGGCACGATAGTCCTCAGTTGTCAGGAGACGACGCAGAGCGTTGCTGCGCGAGCAAAGGAAAGCTCCGAGCGCAAAAAGGAGCAAGACATCAATGGCGACCCAGTAATGTTGGAAATCAAACGGCGCGAAGAGCAGGAAGAGAAGCCCGGCGAAGCTCAGGATAAAGCCGAAAAGATAGTCGGCATGACGATAGTCGCCGGAGCGAGCGCGCACCGCGATGACGATCTCGGCATCCGTCTGAGCCTCGATCTCACGAACGCAGTCGGCAAGTTGGTCGCACGATGATTGATCGAACCGGGGACGGGACATAAGGGAACGGCTATTGTCTCTTTCAAAAGCGAGATTAAGCTGGCAAAGCAGGCGCTATCTTGACACGACCAGCTGGCAGGCGACAAGTCTAAGAG
>JACCVS010000259.1 GCA_013698055.1 Acidobacteriota bacterium | reverse complement strand
AAGATTTGCCGAAGATCGAGGTCAAGTTTACGACCGACCCGACGGACTTCATGCCCTACGCGCGCGACGAAGAAACACTCTCGCGTCCCTTTGCCATTCCCGGCACGCCCGGCCTTGAGCATCGCGTCGGCGGCATCGAAAAGCAGCACCTGACAGGCAATGTCAACTACGATCCCGAAAACCATCACTTCATGGTCAAGCTCCGTCAGGAGAAGATTGACCGCGCCGCGAACGACATTCCGCTGATCGAAGTCTTCGGGGAGAAGACTGGCAAGGTGCTGGTACTTGGCTGGGGTTCGACCTACGGCTCGATCACTTCAGCCGTCGAGAAGTTGCAGCAGGAGGGCAAGCCTGTTTCAAGCGCGCATCTCAGGTACCTTAATCCGTTCCCGAAGAACTTAGGCGAAGTGCTCGCGGGCTTCGAGACGGTGATCGTGCCGGAGATGAATCTTGGACAGCTCTCCACGATGATTCGCGCGAAGTATCTCGTTGACGCCGTGCCTTTCTCGAAGGTAAAGGGACGCCCGTTCCAGATCCGTGAGATCGTGCGAAAGGTTGAGGAGTATTTGTGAGCACGACTGAAACAAAACTGATGACGGCTGAAGAGTTGCTGGAACTGCCCAGAGGGGAGTTTCGCTATGAGCTTGTCAAAGGAGAATTAAAGCGCATGTCGCCCACCGGAGATGAGCATGGCAGAGTCACGATGGAGTTAGCTTCTCCGCTTTATCAGTATGCCAAGCTCAACAATCTCGGGAGAGGTTACGCAGCAGAGACGGGCTTCAAACTCGAAAGCAATCCCGACACAGTGCGTGCGCCAGATATTGCCTTTGTGAGTATTGAACGCATTCAGGCAGCAGGCAGCATACAAGGATACAGAAGCGGCGCGCCCGACCTGGCCGTTGAAGTAATTAGCCCTGGTAACACAAAGCGCGAGATGGCGGAAAAGGTCAAAGAGTATTTTGAGTCGGGCGCGAGGATGGTTTGGGTCATCAGCCCAAAGCTGAAAACCATCACGGTCTCTCGCTCGCTGACAGGCATCACTACGCTGACAGAGAAAGATACGCTTGACGGCGGTGAGGTTGTGCCGGGATTTCAGATTTCTGTTGCTGAAATTTTCGACATATGACGGCTTCCGCCTCAAACATTCGGACGGGGCAGACAAGAGAATGACATTTAAGGAGCAAGAATGAGCACGAACGGTAATGGAACAAACGGCAACGGACATAAAGACAACGCGGAGGCTGCCGCTTCGCCTGAAGCCTACGCGGGTTCGATGGCGGCTGGCGAAGTCGCCCCGCCGCCCGTGAAATTAACGAAAGCGGATTTCGTCTCCGGGCAGGAAGTGCGCTGGTGTCCGGGCTGTGGCGACTATTCGATTTTGAACAACGTGCAGAAGGTGATGCCCGAACTCGGCATCCCGCGCGAGAAGATCGTCTTCGTCTCTGGCATCGGTTGCTCGTCGCGCTTCCCCTATTACATGAATACCTACGGCTTTCACTCGATTCACGGACGCGCGCCCGCCATCGCCACCGGCATCAAGGCCGCGAATCCTGACTTGAGCGTCTGGGTCATCACGGGCGACGGTGACGCTCTCTCCATCGGCGGCAACCACTTCATGCACGCCATCCGCCGCAACCTGGACATGAACTACATCCTCTTCAACAACCGTATCTATGGTTTGACGAAGGGTCAGTACAGCCCGACCTCCGAGCTTGGCAAGAAGACGAAATCAACGCCGATGGGCGTGATTGATTACCCCTTGAACCCGCTCTCGGTCGCCATCGCCAGTGAAGCCACCTTTGTCGCGCGCACGCTCGACATTGACGTGAAGCATCTCGGCGCGATTGTTCAGGTAGCAGCGCATCACAAGGGCGTCTCGTTTGTCGAGGTCTATCAAAACTGCAACATCTTCAACGACCATGCGTTCGATTATTTCGCCGAACGCTCGATCCGCTCAGACCACATGATTTACCTTGAACATGATAAGCCGATGGTCTTTGGCAAGGAGAGGGACAAGGGTATCCGCATGAACGGCGCGCAACCGGAAGTCGTCCAACTCGGCGGCGAGACCAATCTTACCGAAGATGACCTGCTCGTTCATGACACTCACCTCAAAGACCCATCGGTTGCTTTCATGCTCGCGCGCATGGAGCAGCCCGCTTTCCCGCAGCCCGTCGGTATCTTCCGCGCCGTAGAACGTGCTACCTACGAAGACATGATGACCGACCAGATCGAAGCCGCCATCGCCAAATTCGGCCCCGGCAGCTTAGAGAAACTAATCAACAGCGGTGACATGTGGACAGTGGAATAATAAAAGGATGAGGGATGAGGGATGAGGGATGAAAGGAAAGCTTCAATATCTTGAATGCTTTTACTTCATCCCTCATCCCTGAAGACCTCCCTTACCCCTTAAGAATCGGAGTGAAACGACGAATGCTTTGCCCATCGTGTGGACATGATAATCTTGAAGGCATGGATCGTTGCGAGAATTGCATGAAGTCTCTGCGCGATCTGGATGTGCCGCGTGCCGAGGCCACTGCGGGACTTGTGCGGTCGGTGATGGAAGATAACCTGACCCATCTGGCTCAGATGGAGACTGTAACGGTGCGCCCCGATGAACCTGCGCTCGAAGTTGCGCGCCGGATGAAAGACGCTCAAACCGGCTGCGCGCTCGTGCTCGATGATCAGGGCAAGCTCGTCGGCATCTTCACCGAGCATGATGTGTTGCGTAAGTTGATTGCGGTAGAGGGAGAGGCGCGAGGTAGTGTTCCTGTCAGCGAGTTGATGAGCGGGAATCCGGAGGCACTGCGCGAGTCGGACTCGGTCGCTGCCGCGCTCAATAAGATGGCGGTGGGACGCTACCGGCACGTTCCCATTGCCAGAGACGATGGCAGCTATAGCGTGGCTTCCATCAAAAGCGTGCTGAAGTATATCGCGCAGGAAGATTGGTAATTACTGGAAGCGTTAAATCAGGGAGGCCGCGTGAAATACCTTAAAGTTCACGCGGCCTCCCTGATTTTTGTTTAAGCCAGACCCGGACTACTGGTTAAAACGCTGCCTGTATTCGATGGAGTTGGGGAAGCCGTTGACCATGATGCGGTAATCCCCGGTCTGGTTGAGCGTCCCAACCCAGTTCAGATACAGGGCATCGGCATCCCTTCTGAGATAACCGAAATACTGCATGATGACGAAAGCCTTGTTGTATAACTTCGCTGTCACTTCCTGGCTTTCCGCTATGGCTCGCAATACTTCAGCTCTGGTCTTCTGATTGGTTTGCAGCGATTGAATCAGTTGATCCCTGTTCGCCAAAGTGACGCCAGCCGTCTGCGAGAAAGCATCCACATATCCGGCAGGATCAACAATCGAATCATACTTCTGCTTGAACTCCGTGGTTGCCATAAAATCCTTGACGAAGTCCACCTTCTCGGCTTCCAACTGCTGGCCGGAGAGAAAGCCTGTCACTCGTCGCAAGTCGGCCATGAACTCAACATACTTCGGACTCCTGCCGAGAGCCGCCTCGTAGAAGCGATAGAGGAAGTAGCCTCTCATCTGAAACTCTTCCGTGCGGAAGAAGGCAGAAGAGACCTCGATGCTGTCGCAGTAATTGCCCTGGGCATCTTTGCCTGACGACGGGCAGTTGCTAAGAATGCCCTGCCAGCCCTGGAATCCATTGGCATCCGGTTCACGGTTGAGGAAGTCCACATAGTGCTGGCGGGCGAAGAACTGTGTGTTGTCCACAGGATTGTTGGCAGATGACGCAGCATCGTTATCGGTAATCATCACGATTGAAGAAGCGTTGGCCCCAAGCGTGGCACCCGCCGGATTGCTCCTTCAGGATTGTTTTGCGCCTCAAGCACAAACAATCCATCGTCGGTTCCGGCCCACAAGCGTCCTTCACGATCTTCAAACAAATGATTGACACGATTAGTGGCTGGCTTACCGCCGACGTTGTAGATTTTGAACAATCCCTGATGCCGTTCGGACGAAGAGAGCGGAGCGATGCTTCTGGAAGCATCGTCCGTCACGGCAGTTGAGGCTTCCAGACGCGCCACGCCCGAGCCATTGGTGGCAATCCAGTAGGCTCCGGCGCGCGTCTCCAACAAGTCGTTGGCGGAAGGATTAGGCAGCCCATGCTGCGAGTCGTAAGTAACGAAGCGGTAGCCGTCAAAGCGGCTGATGCCGTCGGCGGTGCAGAGCCAGAGAAAGCCGCGCGAGTCGCGCACGATGCGCCCGACGCGATCATGCGCCAAGCCTTCAGCCAGTGTGTAGATTTTAATTGGAAGCTGCCGGGGCTGTAGAGTACCGGGAGAGATGAGCAGCAAAGCCAGAATCCAAAAAGGGCGTAACCAGCGCAGGCGCTTTGTTCGTTGCTTCATGCTCGCCAAGCGCCTCCTTCATCTAAAAA
Organism: Acidobacteriota bacterium; assembly: GCA_013698055.1. Lineage (GTDB taxonomy): Bacteria > Acidobacteriota > Blastocatellia > Pyrinomonadales > Pyrinomonadaceae > QHXM01. The sequence goes on along the minus strand of JACCVS010000259.1, from coordinate 4,658 downwards.
TGTGCTGATTCCGGCACGTCCACACAGCAGCGCCAGTGAGTTTTGCACAATTGACATTCAGGAGCAATGCTCATGATTGTTATACCGAGTTGCAGAGGAAAAAGAGGTTGAGAGTTCAAGCTTTAGCTTGTCTTTACGGCGCAAAAGAGCAAACTAAAGTTTGAACTCTGAACTCTCCTTTCATTGCAACTTGGTATTAGTGATGAGAGATGAAAAGTTCTTCACCATACGGGATAGAGAAACAAAGGCTGATGAGAGCGGCGCGCAGAGAGTTTTATGTCAGATGGTGACTAGGCAGTTCGGCAAGATAGCGGGATTAGGCAAGGCCGATGTTGATTGTGGTGGCCGCATTGCTCCCAACTCATTTTGCGTACGGCTCGCGTATGGTGGCCTTTTCGTGCGCCCATTTGTCTTCCAGAGAATAATCAATGGTGGGCGCAGGCGGGCGACCCATCATCCTTGAGAACAAATCTTCGTAGCGATCAACAACATGTTCCCAGTCGTAATATTTCTTGATCCGCTCCTGCGCGCGCGCGCGATAGGCGGTGACTAACGATCCGTCTCTCAAGACGCGCTGAAGCTGATCGGTCAGGTCTGCTTCGTCCGCATATGAGAGTCCCGCTTCGCCGACGACCTCGACGTTCTCCGGCGCGGCCAAAGTCAGAACACAATTGCCATAGCCCATCGCTTCCAGCAGCGCCGGATGCGTACCGCCGACCTCTGTCGCGTGGACGTAGCAATAAGCATTCTGCTGCAACATGCGATAATCCTTGCCGAAGACAAAGCCCGTGAAGATGATGCGCTTGTCGCCGCGCGCACGGGCGCGCAGCTCCTCGATGTAATCGTGCGCGTAGGGAGCGTCGCCGACGATTAAAAGCTTGTGCGCGGTTCTGACTTTCTTGAAGGCTTCAATGACGAGGTGCGCGTTGTTCTCCGGCTCGAGACGCGAGACGTAGAGTACATAACGATTCGGCTCGACCCGCCACTGACGCACGGAAGGCTCGGGGCGGCGTTCGACCTCCGCGCCGTAAGCGATCATCGTCGAAGAGGTGTTGTACCGCGCCAGGTAATATTCCTGTATAACGCGCGCGTCCGTGACGATTTCGTTTGGCAGAAAGGTGGCGAGACGCTCCGCAAGCCGGTAGTAGTTTCGCCCGAGCCAGTTCCATTTCTTGCGCTTGTGCTCAAGCCCGTCAACGTTGACGACGACGGGCGTGCCCGTCAATCTGAGGATGGGAGCGAAGAGCGCGTTAGCGGCGTTACAGATCAGTGCGGCATCGTAGCGCGCCGGGACGGCATGGATGGCGGAAAGGAACGTGTGGATGACCGTATCGAAATATTTGTGCCGGATAGTCGGCAGCACCTTCAGGCGCACGCCGTGATATTCGATCTGACGCGGCGAGATGTAGTGCGCGCGCCCATAGACGGTCACGTCGTGGCCGCGCGCGACAAGACGAGTCGAGAGATGCTCGGCGAAAGTTTCAAACCCGCCGTAGCTGGCAGGCACTCCGCGCGTTCCTAGGATCGCTATTCGCATTAAAATAAACGAAGAACACTAAACTACAAGCTGAAAGCGAAAAAAAATTCCTGCGAGTTTAGCGTTCGGCGTTTCTCCCTGTGGCCCGCTTGTATGCTTGTAAAGTTAACCGCGCTGTCTCGCGCCAGCTAAAATGGCGCGCTCGTTCAAGTCCTTTGACGCGCAAACGAACGCGCAAGTCTGAACCATCAATCAAACTCGCGAGGGCTGAAACCAGAGCATCTTTGTCAAAAGGATCAACAAGCAATCCGGCATCGTGGACGACTTCCGGCAAGCTCGTTCGATTGCCGGTGATAACGGGCGTGCCGCACTGCATCGCTTCGAGCGGCGGCAGACCGAAGCCCTCGAAGTATGATGGGTAAACGAAGCAGAGCGCTCCTGTGTACAGTGCGGGCAAATCCGCATCTGAGACATACCCGGTCAAGACCGTGAGGTCGCCAAGACCGTACTCCTCGATAGCGCGCAACGTCTCATCATACAGCCAGGCTTTTTTTCCAGCCAGGACAAGTTTGGGAAGATTAGCGTGTGGACGCGCACGGCGCAAGTCCGCGTAAGCGGCAATCAGGTGGGCTAGATTTTTTCGCGGCTGGATTGAGCCGACGGCCAGAATGTAGTTGCCCTCGATGTTGTAAAGCTCACGGACGCGCCTTATTTCCCCTTTATCTTCGACAGGAGCGAAATGAATTGGCGCGGCGAGCGGGGTCACGCTCACGCGCTCCGGCTTGAGTTTGTAGGTCTCAATGATGTCACGGCGCGTATGCTCGGAAGGAACGAGAACGTGCGACGCCGCGCGCGCTGTCCGGCGCACGGTCAGGCGGAGCTGCATCCGGCTTCTGCGTTTGAAAGTCTGCGGCAGATGCTCGAATGAAAGATCGTGAATGGTAGCGACGACGGGACAGGGCGCGAACGGCGGCGCGGTGTACTGCACGTGCAGCAGATCAACCGGACGACGACGCATCTCGTTGACAAGCGTCAGGGGAATCCGCACGAGCGGCGTGTGGGGCAGCGTCAGGCGAACACCGACGTTCGGCCAGCGATTGCGAAAACGTTCCATCGCTTCGCGTTTCGTTACATAGAGCGTATAGCGATTGAATTCATCAAGCGCGGCCAGAGCTTCAATCAGATTAGTGATGTAACTTTCATTACCCGCCAGCCCCGTGCCGACAGAATGAGCGTCAATTCCAATGTGTAAAGGAAGAGAGGGAGGGATGAGGGATGAGGGCTGAGGGATGAGGGATGAAACTAAATCCCCTGTCTTTTCTTCATCCCTCATCCCTCATCCCTCATCCCTTAGTTGACCACTCCGCGAAAACTTTTGCGGTGAATGCGGCAGGGGCCGTGCTCGCGCAAGGCTTCCAGATGCTGGCGGCTGCCGTAGCCGACGTGGCTGGCGAAATTGTATTCGGGATAAACTTCGTGAAAGGCGCGCAGCAGCGCGTCGCGATAGATTTTGGCAATGACGGAGGCGGCGGCAATGGAGGCGGAGATGGAATCACCGTGAATGATTGATTTTTGCGGCAACCCGGTTTCTTTGAGCTGAACCGCATCTATCAGGAGGTAATCAGCGGGCGGGGTTAGTTGCTTGATGGCTTCCATCATCGCCAGGCGAGACGCTTGCAGGATATTGATCCGGTCAATGTCTTCCGGCTCGACCTGACCGATACTGAAGGCAACGGCCACTTGCAGGATTTCACATGCGATGCGCTCACGTTGCAGGGCGGTCAGCTTTTTCGAGTCGTCCAATCCTTCCGGCACAGGCCGTTCGGGATCGAGAATTACCGCCGCCGCCACCACCGGCCCGGCCAGCGCGCCGCGCCCGACCTCATCAACTCCGGCGATGAACCGGAAACCATCCGCGCGCGCTCCGTCTTCAAAATCCGTGCAGATGGAAGAGACGCGGCGACGCCTGCGAAGAGATGAGGGACGGTGAAGGGATGAGGGATGAGGGATGAGGGATGAAACTAAATCCTCTGGCTTTTCTTCATCCCTCATCCCTCATCCCTCATCCCTGAAGACCTCCCTCATCCCTCATCCCTTCAGTTCATCCCTTCTTGCCCGATGCCGAAGCGCCCTGTGCGTTTTGTGTCTTGGTGCGAGTATCTCTCTCGCGGATGCGCGCAGCCTTGCCGCGCAATGCTCTCAGGTAGTAGAGCTTGGCGCGACGCACGCGGCCACGCTTGATCACATCAATGTGGTCAACGATGGTCGCATGAAGCGGGAAAATTCTCTCGACGCCGACGCCGAAACTCGTCTTCCTGACGGTAATCGTCTCACGCACTCCACCATGCTTGCGGGCGATCACGATGCCTTCAAATACCTGTAAGCGTTCTTTGGTCTCAGACTCTTTGATGCGCACGTGGACGCGCACCGTATCACCCGGCTGAAAATCCGGGACGCTCTCGCGTAACTGCGAGCTATCAATAACATCTAAGCGGTTCATCTCTTTACTCCATTAACTTGACTGCGGATTTTGGATTACAGATTTAAGAGCCTGATAAGCGCTTTTTCAATCCGCATTCCGCAATCCAAAATTACTTCAACAGGTCTGGCCTGTTGCGTTCTGTCTTTTTCAAAGCCTGTTCTTGCCGCCAGCGTGCGATCTCTGCGTGATGCCCCGTGAGCAAGACTTCCGGGACGCACATTCCTCGAAACTCTGGCGGACGCGTGTAGTGTGGGTAATCGAGCAGCCCATCGGAAAATGATTCGTTGACGGCTGAAGTCTCGCTGCCCAATGCGCCGGGAATCAATCGCACCACTGCATCAACCATGACGACCGCCGCAGGCTCGCCCCCCGACAAAACGTAATCCCCGATTGAGATTTCATCTGTCACGAGGGTATCGGCAACCCTCTCGTCAACACCTTCATAGCGCCCGCAGATGAGCACGACATGCGAGGCTGTGAGCGCCAACTCGCTGGCAACTGCCTGCGTGAAGACGCGCCCCTGTGGCGAAAGAAGCACGACGCGCGTGTCTTGAGCAAACTGGTCGCGCTCGCTCGCCCCCGTCAAATCCTCAACTGCTGCAAAGATCGGCTCGGCCTTTAAGACCATCCCGTCGCCACCACCGAACGGGCGGTCATCCACCATTCTGTGCTTATCCGTCGTCCATCCGCGCAGGTCGT
>JACCVS010000252.1 GCA_013698055.1 Acidobacteriota bacterium | reverse complement strand
CCGGCGGTCAGATTACGCAGGCGCACGCCGTTGATGAAAATGGTCGGAGTGCCGTCAATGCCGTAAGCCTCGCCGTCCGCTGCATCTTTGTTAACTTCCGCCGCGTATTGCCCGCTGTCGAGCGCCGCATCGAATTTAGCGCGGTCTAGCCCTAAGTCCGTCGCATACTTTTTCAGCGAGGCCACATCGAGCGCCGATTGGTTCTTGAACAGCACAGCGATGTACTCGAAGAATTTGCCTTGAGCATTGGCGGCGTTTGCGGCCTCCGCAGCTTTACGTGCCTGCGGGTGCATGGCTAAAGGAAAGTCACGAATCACGAGCCGCGCGCGGTTGGCGTAAGTCTTCGCCACTTCGTCAATCACCGGGTGCATCACCGCGCAGGAAGGGCACTGGAAATCAGTGAAGACGACGATTGTGACGGGCGCGTTTCTCTCTCCGCGCGATGGATCATCGTCAGTGCTGATTGTCTGGGCGGGCGGCTCCGGCTCAGTCAGAAAGAGCTGCACGGGAACCCCTGAGCGCAACCGCTGAACGAACTCGGATTCGAGACGGTTTTGCTGTTGGTCTCTGAGAAGGCTGATGATATTTGTACGCACGCTGGCAAGATCGGCGTTGATGCGTGCCTTATTGTCTTCGTAAAACTTCGTCACCTCGGCATCCGTCGGCTCGCGCAGCTTATCTGTGACCTCCGTTTTGAAAACGGCCTCCGGCGTCACGTTTCGCTTTTTGGCTTCGGCTTCCAGCAGCATCTGGTTGATCTTCGTATCAACGGCGCGAACCTCAGCATCAAAAATCTCCCGACGCACCTTGTAGATGAAAGGCTTGAGACGTTCCTCGAATTCATTCGCCGTGATCGCCCGCCCGTCAACGGTGGCAAGCACAGTCGCAGGCGCAAGGTTCGGCGTGCTGACATTCGCCGTGCCCATCACCACAGAGTGAGAGGAACGCAGGCGCTTGAGGAATTCGGCGACGAGTTTCTGTCCGCTCTGGTTGCGCAGGTAGCTGACGATTTCCGGGCGCACCGAAGCTAAGTCGGCATTGCCGATCTGCTGTCGGCTCGCGTCATAAAGGGCTTTGATCTCGGCTTCGGTCGGGTCTTTGAGCAGATTATTGACCTCTGCATCCATCAACTGGTCGCCCGTCACCTTGCGTTTCTGCGCTTCGTTTTCGAGCAAGATGGCGTTGATCCGCGCATTGAGCGCGTCACGCCGCAAATCCGGCATGTTCTTTTCAAATCCTTCGACGACCTCGCGCACTTTCGGATCAAGATCAGCAAGCGTAATCGTCTGCCCGTTGACGATGGCGAGCGTCCCGGGCGAAGGCGCAGCAACGGTTGTTGGCTTAGACGGTGTCGTGGCTGGTCTGGCAGGCGGCGTGCTTTTCGGCGTGGGTTTTTGTCCCGTTCTTGGCCTTGATGTTTGCGCCGTCGCAACCGATGCGAAAAGAAACAAACCGAGCAGGGCAGCGCAGGCGAGATTTCGATACTTCATTAAAACTCTCTTTCTAATCAGGGTTCGAACCGGCATTCCCGAACGATGAAGATGATATGAGATTAGTGCATCCAGAGCAAACTTAAGAGCAAGGAGGAACAGAAGGGATGAGGGCGGAGGGATGAGGGATGAAAGAAGAAAAAGCGGAAGGCAGAAGGCGGAAAACGGCTCGTTTGCTCTGCCTACTGTCTTATCTCTTTACTTCATCCCTCATCGCTCATCCCTTCTATTCCTCCCTTAGTTAGCTTTCGCACGGTTTCAACCGTATCTATCTCAGCAACAGTTTTATCATCGCGCAAGCGCAGGATTCTCGGAAACCTGAGCGCGTAGCCGCTCTTGTGTCTTTTGGATTCCTGCACGCGGTCAAATGTCACTTCCAGCACGATTTTCGGTTCGACAATCCGCACCTTGCCGTGCGCGAATTCCTGAACGGTGTGCGCGCGAAACCACTCGGTCAACTCCAACAACTCCGCGTCCGTCAATCCCGAATAAGCCTTGCCGACGTTCAATAGCTCCGGGTCTTCTTCTGAGCGCCGCACGGCGAACGTGTAATCGGAGAGCAGGTGGCGGCGCTTCCCGTGCCCGACCTCGACCGATGTGACGACGACATCAAGCGTCGCCAGCGCACGTTTCAGTTTCAACCATTCGCGCCCGCGCCTGCCCGGCCTATACAAAGAGCGTGGGTCTTTAATCATCAATCCCTCGTTGCCACGCCCGCGCGCCGCGTCGAACTCTTCATCGAGCGCCAACGTACCACTCATCCGCTTTGCCTCAGATAAACGCACAACGCCCTTTGCATGAATAAGCTCTTCGAGAATGCGCCTGCGCTCCTTCAATGGCTCGTCTATCAGCACGCGCCCTGCGCCGTAGAGAAGATCGTAAGCAACGAAGACGACAGGTGTCGCGGCAAGCAACTCTTCGCTTACGGTCTTCCGCCCAAGGCGCTTTTGCAACTCGCTGAAAGGCAGAATCACTTCTTCACGCGCGGGCACAATCTCACCATCAATAATCGCATCCGTTTGAAGTTCTATGAGGGGTGCGATGAGTTCCGGGAAACGATGCGTGATCTCGTCCATCGTGCGCGAGTAGAGAGCGAGACGGTCATTGCTCACATGTGCTTGCGCGCGGATGCCGTCAAACTTGTCTTCGACGAAAAACTCTTCGGGCATCGTCCGCGCGATGTCCGCCAAATCCGATGCGGCTGTGGCGAGCATGAATTTCAGAGGATGAAAGAGGCGCATCCTAATCCCGGCAAGATCATCGTGACGGGCGCGCACAGCCGTCTCGCCGATGTCGCCCAGCATCATATTCGCCTGCGCCACGCGAGCGAGCGGCTGGTCGAACGCGCGCCCCACCGCGTCTTCAACCAGACCTTCTTTCAAACCGATACGCAAATCGCCCACCAGCATCTTCACCAGATACTTCGCTTCAAGCGCGGTTGCGCTTGCGAGAACTTCCGTCAACAACGTCTTCTTATTCTTCGTCCCCTTCATCTCGCTCAAACGCGCAATGAGCGCCTCGGTTTGATTGAGCGTGATGGCAGGCGCTCTCACCTCTTTTCTTGTTTCGAGCATTGCCTCGTAAGCGACTTCGCCCGAATCGCCGAGCCTGACGTAGCGCGGGCGCAGATTCTCAACGCTCAAGCCCGTCGCTTCGCTCAAGGCTTCGCGCAGGATGCTCGTGCCGACGTTCGTCGTCCGCGCATCATTCATCGCAAATTGATGTCCCGCGAAGTAACGCGCTGCGCGCGCAAGATCAGCATCTTCCAACTCAAGCAGGTACGCGCCGACAAGCGCGGCCTTTTCCAGTTTCTTCGTCGTCGCCCCGACAGCCTCAGCCGTCCGCGCGAAATTCTCCAGAAGCCCGCTTGAAGCTTCCCATGTTGCGGACTGGCTCAACGGTTTTGTATTAGCTGTTCCCTTTGGTTTTGGCATATTCCAGATATTCTGAATGAAGATTGACGACCTGACAATCCGTGTGAGAAGTAAAAGCCTATGCGCCCTTCAGAAAGCTGAAAACGCGCGCCCTGTTGCCCACTGCCTACTGTCTATTATTTTTGTTACAATCAACGTTAACCAATCAACGTTTAAGACAAGAAGGAAAACTATGCAGGACAAGCCCGAAAACTATCCCACAGCGCAGCCTAACGGCGAGCTGCTGAAATCTCTCACGGAGGTGTTGCTGGGCCGCCGTGCGACGAATCATTTTACGGATGAAGAAGTTCCCGAAGAATATCTGAACGCGATCTTGAAGTTCGGTGGGCAAGCTCCATCGGGCTACAACCTGCAACCCTGGCGATTCATCGTCGTCCGTGACGCGGAGAACCGCAAGCGGCTGCAAAAGGTCGCTTACAACCAGCCAAAGATTGCCGAAGCGCCCGTCATCATCATCGCCCTCGGCATGAAAGAAGAGTGGAAAGAGCGCGCCAGCGAAGTCTTCCGTGAAGGCGCAGAACGCGGCGCAGGCAGCCTGGACACCTGGGAGCGATACAGGGACGGCGCGATTTCTGCGCTTTCACATGCGCCGATGCCGCTGTGGGTCAACCGCCACACGATGATCGCCGTGACGACGATGATGCTGGTCGCCGAGGCTTATGGCTTTGACACCGCCCCGATGGAAGGCTTTGACGCGGCGGGCGTGCGTGCCGAGTTCGGCATCCCCGAGGAAGCTGAAGTCTGCGCCCTGCTCGCCATCGGTCGCGCCGCCGCGCCAGACAAAGTCTATCCCGGACGCTTCGAGCTTGACCGCATCGTATATGGCGAACGTTATGGGGAGAAATGGGAGAGTAGTCTGAAGTCTGGAGTCTGAAGTCTCGGAGTCAAAGGCTTTTTGTCTTTCGACTCCAGACTCCAGACTTATTTGGAGACAAGTCATGCAGGAACAGAACGAGTTGCGTTTTACGGGTGTGATGGATCACATCGCCATCAAGTCGGAGAATTTGCAACAGGACGTGCAGGAGTACGAGCGGATCGGCTTTCGTCTTGAAACTCTCTACCCCGACTGGGCGATGATGCGCGACGCGCGGGGCTTCGGCATCGCGCTGCTTCCGCCCGACTCGAAACATCCGCCCCACCTCGGCCTGCGCGTCGAAACCCGTGAGGCGCTTGAAGAAGCGGCAGCGCGCGAAGGCCGCCCCGTCAAGGAACATCGCGACCACTCCGTTTCTTTCTACACGAAGGGGGTTAGCGGACAAGCTGTCGAAGTGATTTACTACCCGCCGGAGTATGGCATGGACAAAGCGGAGTAAGATTTCAAGCGATACAAGTCCAGTGGATAGCCCCGCTACTCGTATCTAATGTTTTGTCATAAAATATATCGCCATAATGTATACAGTTCTTTACGTCCTGTTAGTTATCTTCCTGGTGCTCGCCAACGGGTTCTTTGTCGCCTCGGAGTTCGCGCTCGTCGGCGTGCGTCGCTCGCGCATCGAAATCATGGCGGCATCAGGCAGCCAAAAGGCTCAACGCCTGCTCGGGCTGCTCAACAATCTCAACGCCTATATCTCGGCTACGCAACTCGGCATTACGATGGCATCGCTCGCCTTGGGGTGGATTGGCGAGCCTGTCATCGCGCACATCCTCGAAGGCCCGCTTCAAGGCCGCGTCTCCGAGGCCGCGCTTCATACCATCTCTTTTGCCATCGCTTTCACGATCATTACTTTCCTGCATATCGTGTTCGGCGAACTCGCTCCCAAGACTTTGGCGCTTGAGCGCGCCGAGCGGGTCTCATTTGCCATCGCCTGGCCGCTGCACGCTTTTTACAAGGTCTTCCAGTGGCCGATACGGATGCTCGACTGGGCCGGGACGCGCACCGTCCGGCTTTTTGGCCTTCACCCTTCAGGCGACCATGCTGCGATTTACACGGAGGAAGAGTTACGCGCTCTGATGAATGTTTCGCGTCAGAGCGGACATATCAAAGAGGAAGAGCAGACGCTGATTAACCGCGTCTTTGATTTCTCTGAAGCCGAGGTGCGAGAAGCCATGGTTCCCCGCACGGTCGTTGACGCCATTCCACTGTCCGCGAGCCTGGAGGAAATCACTGGTGCTTTTCGCGCTCTAGGCTATTCACGTCTGCCTGTTTTCAGTGAGCGAATAGACAATGTGGTTGGTGTTTTGTATAGGAGGGACTTAGAGCCGTATCTCAACCAACCCGCGCCAGAGGGCTTCAGCCTGGAGAAATTGCTACACCCGCCGCTCTTCGTACCCGCGACGGCTCATCTCGGAACAGTCCTCAAGCAGATGCAGTCAACAAAGATGCACCTGGCCGTTGCCGTGGACGAGCACGGAGGGATGGAGGGCATCGTGACTCTCGAAGACTTGCTCGAAGAGATCGTCGGCGAGATCAACGACGAGTATGACGAAGAAGTGCGCTCGCAGATCAAAGAGGATAAAGACAGCTTTTTGTTGGATGGAATGCTGGCCGTGCGTGACGCGAATCGTCGTTTCAAACTGCAAATACCTGATGAAGGTAGCTACACCACGCTCGCTGGTTTCCTGCTCTCACAGGGTGGGCACCTGTTGACAGTCGGGGAAACCATCGAACACGAAGGCGCGCGTTTCACAGTGGAGCGGATGGATCGCCGCCGCATACGGTTGATACGCTTCACCCCTGCCCCGAAGCTGGACGAGGGATCAGTGGGGCAAGTGTCTCTGAGCGCCTTCATGCCTTTTGCCTATCCTTCATCTGAAGAGGTAGGTGCGGGTTCTTTTGAATGGCTGTTTCTAGCCGCCGGAGAACACATGCCGATTATTGCCGCAACCTTCTGCGGGTAAGTGCCCCTCTTCCCGTCATTTCCGTCCTTCGGTAATTCAATCATTTGCGCAGCGATGATCCGCCACCGTCCCCAGCGTCCCCACCGTTTCGCAAATGTGCGCGTGAACCAGTAATGCCTCGTAAAGTCCTGCTCATCGAGGGTGAATTCTAACACCGCGCTTCCCGTCAGGGTCACCCGATTGCGGGTGATGCTGATGCTCACACCTTTGGTCTTATAAGATTTAAGGGCGAGGGCAAAGGCTGGCGATTTAACTTCTCTGATCTGCTGCGCTTTGTTAATGATTTGGCCGGAAGGGTCGAGCAGGGTGTAATCATCTGACAAGAGTCGTTCAAGGGTTGCCACGTCGCGCTGCACGAGGGCTTGTCCCCATTGGCGATCCAGCGCCCTGATCTCCTGTTGGGTCTCGCGGCTCTGCTTCCCACTCCCCTTCAAGGTCTGACCGTGCGCGAGAAATGAGGCCGCGAAAAGCACTGAGACGGCTGCTGAAAACAGCTTCGAGATGTGCTTTTTGTGCATTACAATTACTATCCCTTTCTACAATCCAGGAGGCCAAAGGCGTATGAGAAGGCCGATAGATGAGCGCGTTGTTTCATTTCCCGATCAAGGTCGGGGTGAAGCGCAGGCCGTTTCCAAAACGCTGACTTTACTCAAACCTTCCAGGGCGGAGCGCGTCATCAATTCTACCGTAAAGCTCATTGGGAGCAGAGCCTTTATAGACTTCAACATACTCTGGATCGGAAGCTGGATAATAGTAAACACGGAGTTAGTTCCCGGCCTCCCACCTTTCGACCCTTTCCCTTTCGGCCTCCTCCTTCTCATTCTTCCCTCTGAAGCTCTCTTCCTCATTATCCTCGTCCGATTTAACTATATGCAGCACAGTAGACAGATGGCTCGGATAGAGTCACTGTTTGATACGTTATATCAGGATGGGGATGCAGCGGGGGATACTTGTACAGCAGATGATGCAGTTTGCCCGCCAAATCCGGAGCGTGAGATTTAAGCACGCTGTAATGCTCGGACGCCACTTTCCGGTTGCCTAAACCTAACGACACCACTCCGTTTCTTTCTACACGAAGGGTGTCAACGGGCAAGCCGTCGAAGTGATTTACTACCCGCCTGAGTATGGAGTCAATCAAGAGATGCCGGACGAATAACAAGAAACAGACAGAGGTGCAGTAAGAGCAAATGGGCGCGCAATGGCATTGCGCGCCCATTTGCTTGTGGAGAATTCGTCTCCGCATGTGCTTAGACGAAGCGTGAATTAATCGCCATCATCCTAGACGCTGGGAGGAGTCTCTTCCTCGTCCTCGCTGGTGTCTTCATCCTCAGCGTCAGGCGTGCCGTCGCCATCGTCATCCGTGTCCTGCGCGTCAGGAGTCCCATCGTTGTCATCGTCCGGGTCTTCATCGTCGGGGATGCCGTCCCCGTCGTTGTCGTGATCGCCGTCTTCGCTGTCTGGAACGCCGTCATTGTCGTCGTCGTTGTCCTGGGCGTCGGGGATGCCGTCGCCGTCATCGTCCGTGTCTTTAGCGTCGGGGATGCCGTCGTTGTCGTCATCCGGGTCTTTATCGTCGGGAATCCCGTCGCCGTCATTATCGTGGTCGGCGTCGTGCTGGTCATCTACGCCGTCGTTATC
>JACCVS010000246.1 GCA_013698055.1 Acidobacteriota bacterium | reverse complement strand
CCTGCCAGCCATGAAAATCCGTACCGTCATACTGAAGCGTCAATTTGTAATTCATAAAACAGCGACAAGTGACAAATGACGTGTGACGAGTGAAAGCAGATTTTGCTTGCCACTTGCCACTTGTCACTTGTCACTGCTCTTCCGGCTTCCAGGTTTCACGGCCTCTTCGCCGCGGGCGCAGGCTTCGCAGGCGGAGGGCGCGACCGCAGGCACGTCCAGAGTGGCGAGGGCGACGCGCGGGACGCCGACATCAGCGCGCCCTGAGGAACGGTCAATGATAGAAGCCGCGCCGACGACTCGTGCGCCAGCGTTGCGAAGGGTCTCGACCGTTTCGCGCGTAGAGCCTCCGGTCGTGATGACATCCTCGATGACCAGCACGCTCTCGCCTGACCTGACGTTGAAGCCACGACGAAGCGTCATCTCGCCGCCAACGCGCTCTGTCCAGATAAATCTTGCGCCGAGCGCGCGGGCGACTTCGTATCCGATCACAATGCCGCCTATGGCAGGTGCGGCGATTGTCTCAATTCGCCCGTCGCGAAATTCGTCGGCAAGAGCCTGCCCGAAGCGCGTCGCCTCCGTCGGATGTTGCAGGAGGAGCGCGCATTGCAAATAGTTTGGGCTGTGCAATCCGCTCGACAAGATAAAGTGGCCTTCGAGCAGCGCCCCTGTTCGTCTGAATCTTTCAATGACTTCTTCGGCTCGCAAAATCATCACCTCATTTCCAATCGCGCACGGCACGCGTTACAATGTCGCCCGATGCGCTTCAAGCACCGCAATCTGGTTTCCAATTCAGTTCTCGTGCAGGAGACAGTCGAGATGCTGCGCGTTTGCGGCGGGCGCGCTCCTGCCGTTGACATCGCCGATCTCGTTCTCAAACTCTCCGATCTGGACGCAGAGATGGCGGCCATGCTCGTCGCCGATCTCATCAGGGACGATCATCGCCTTCACCTCCATGATGATTGGGTCGTCGAACTTGATTGCGAAAACGTCGAAGCGCGGCAACTCATCGAGACGGATTTCGTGGTTGTTGACGTTGAAACGACGGGAGCAAAGACGCCGCCCGGTCGCGTCACTGAAATCGGCGCTTACCGCGTCAGCCGGGGACGTATCGTCGCCGAGTTCCAGACCCTGGTCAACCCGGAAACGATCATCCCGCCCTTTATCGTCCAACTCACGGGAATCACCAACGAGATGGTCAGGGACGCGCCTATCTTCGCCGATGTCGCGCATGACTGGCTCGACTTCGCGGACGAAGCGGTGCTGGTCGCGCACAACTCACCGTTTGATGTGCGATTTTTGAATCACGAAATCGCACGCGTCTTTCCGGGTTGCCGGATGGTTAACACGCATCTCTGCACGGTCAAACTGTCGCGCCGCATTTTTCCGGGACTGCTCAATTACAGGCTGCACACCGTTGCGGAGCATTTCGATATCTCTATCCTTAATCGTCATCGCGCGGCAGACGATGCGCTCGCCACAGCCGAAATCTTCCTGCGAATGCTCACAAGGCTCGACCAGCACGGCGTGCGCGATGTGGCTGGCGCGCGTCTCTTCAGCTTCAACTCGAACGGCGACTGTTAAAGCAGGGATGAGGGATGAGGGATGAGGGATGAAGAAAAGCCAGAGGATTTAGTTTCATCCCTCATCCCTCATCCCTTCGTTATCCCTCATCCCTTCGCTCTTCCCTGTTCTCTTCCCCCATAGCTTGCGCCAAACGAAAATTAGAATAATAAGCGCGGCCAGCCCCAGCCCAATCCACGGGAAATACTGCTTGAAGACATCATCCGCTTGATCGCCGTAATGCACCGCCAGATAACCTTCCAACAGGAAACGAAACGCGCGCCCCACCGTGATGGCGATGGCGAAGCGGACGATGTTCAGCCCGAAGACCCCGCTTGAGATGACGAACAGCTTGAAAGGAAACGGCGGGGGCAGGATTGACGCGACGAGAACCGAAAGCACATCGTAGCGATCAATCAAGCGTTTGACGCGCGCCTGCTTCGCTTCCGAAAAACGTTTGAGGGCGTGGCGTCCGGCTTTGCGCGAGATGTAATAAAGGATCACGCACCCGACGACCGAGCCGGCAGTGGCCGCAGCCGCATAGATCAACATCCACGAAGGATGCTGGATCGTCAGCAGAACCATCACGACATCTGTCCCGCCGGGCAAAGGAATCAGGGCCGAATCAAGAAGGGCGATGCCGAATAGCCCGAACGGGCCGTAAGCGAGAAGGAAGTCTTTGACGTGCGTCAACCCGCCCGTGATCTTATCCCAGAGCCAATTCAAAGCTTTGTATCCGTTCCTTCCGCCAATGGAATATTTTCATCCGATGTGGCTTCCGTAGCAGCATCGCTCGCGGCGAGTCTTCTGTGCCTGCGCTGAAGAATCAAATAGGTGATGAGGCCGATGAGACAAACGCCGACGACGATGGCGAGAATCGTGAAGCCGTAGTTCTTGATAAAATCCAGCACCGTCTTGCCGTAAAAAACCGCGAGCGTTCCTTCGATGTAATACCTGAGCGAGCGCGCGATCATGATCGTCACGATGAAACGCCAGCGCGGGTATTCGAGCGCGCCTGCGGTCGCCACGAAAATCTTAAAAGGCATCGGCGGCGGCAAGAGCGCGGGAACAGCCAGGGCCAGAAAGCCGTAGCGAGCGTAAGTTTTCTCGACCCGCTCAAGATGCTCCGGGCGAAAACGCTTGCGAAGCACCGCCTGCCCACCGCGCCTGATGATTGTGTAAAGCAGCAGGCATCCTAAGACAGACCCTGCGGCAGCGAAGAGCGGAAAGTAAAAGACTTCGTAAGGCGCGTTGGCGCACCTCATCACCACAAGATAGTCGTTGATTTCGGGAAGCGAGAGAAGTGAAGAATCAAGCGCGCCGATAACCACCATCGAAGGCCCGGCAACATAAATCGGTACGCCGATGACAAACTGCTCGAGCCACTGAACGACAGCGCCGAAAGCTTGATTAAGCCAGTAAAGAGCGGAGTGCAGCCAATCGAACATATAAAAACAGTGACAAGTGACAAGTGACGAGTGACAAGTAAGAACAAGTCTTTAACTCGTCACTTGTCACTCGTCACTTGTCACTGCTCTATTTCACTGGCGTAAAGATAACGGGCGTGTCGTAAGTGACGCCGAAGGTGACGCCGGAGCGGGAGCTAAAGTCTGTCAGCCCGGCAATGCCCGCGAAATCGAAGCGCAGGCCGGAGGCTTTAATCTGCATTCCGAGGCGCGCTTCCGACTGGGATTCCGTGCCGAGCGGGGCGTTGCCTCTGCGCGTGTTAGCGCGACCGTTGATCTCACCTGCGAAGTTGATGCGCTTGTTAATCCGAATGATGCTGGCGATGCCGTAGAGCAGGACATCATTCTGCGTGAATGGTTCGAGCGGCGCGGTCAGGATTCCCAATCCCAGATTGCCGAACGTGTTGACGCGCCCGTCACGTCCAAATTTTTTACCGATGAGAACCGTGCCGTAAGCGTTAATCTGATTGAGGCCGATGCCGCGCGTCTCGTTCGAGTTCGGCAACTGCACGCCGAAGCGGAAACCTAAGGAAGGGCCGTGACGTGTCTCGTTGCGGAGCTTGATCTTGGTCGAAAGCGTGAAATCGCCCGTGTCGTTAGTCGAGGTCGAGCCTGATGCAAGCTCAAGCGGAATCGGCGACGGCATTGTTATGGAATTGACGCTCAGAACATTCTGCACCACGCCGTCAATCTGAAACTCGACGTTTGGCGAGAGGCCGACGTTGATGCCGATGACGCCGACGCGCGTCAAATCGCCCGTCAAGCCGGAGAGCGGAAACTTCGCGTTCTGCATGAAATCAATTCCGGCTTCGATCCTCAAAGTTCCGGGCGGAATGATGTCCACGTCTTCTGTCAGAAGCGGGCGCTGTTGCGCACTGGCGTTTAAGGCGCAGAGTAAAACAAGGAGAAGCGCGCATCCGGCATGTGACATTCGCATGAGTATTATGATGATGATAACCCGAAGCCGTCTTGATGAAAATGAATCTACGGCGCGGATTGTAGCGGCACGGACAAGGCAACGTCAACGCACAGACTACAAGCGAGACGGCGCGACAAGTTGATTTACGGCTTGCGCCCGCCTGCTTAATTGCTGATTACTCGTTGATGTTGTCGAGAGAGACAAACCTCCAGCCCATCCGCGTCAGTTCGAAATGGTAAATCACCACTTCGTTGCCAGCCGCGTCCGGGCAAGCCACAGTAAATTCTTTGGGCTTTGCCGCATCAATTTCCGGTTTCGCTTTAGCGAAGCACTGAACCGCGTCTGACTGCACATTGAAGACTTCTCGGTAACGGCGCAGGAATTCGCTTCTGTTCTTGATCACAGGCACGCCGTAGGATAGTTCGAGCGGAAACCTCGTCAGCCCGGCGACTGTTTGTTTCTTACCCGCGCTAACTGATTTTTTGAAGTTCTGCCAGAAAATCTGCATCGAGTCGGGCTTCCGGGCGGGTCTTCCCCCGGCGGTCGCAATCGCGGCCACACCCAGCAGTAAAAGCATGAATAGGACAAGAAATCTTTTCATTTTTACTCCTCCGAAGATGTTGCGTTGTCACTTTAGTCTCCGCGTTTAGTCTCTGCGCTAAAGACCTCAAGGCGCAAAGCTGATGGCTTTAGGGTTATGCTATCATCCTCGCACACTGGCATGGAAACAAAACCCTTTCTCATAGGCGGCGGGTGGCGCACGACCGCCAACCTGCAAGAAGTGCGCTCGCCTTACACGGGCGAAGTGGTGGGGCATGTCTCTTACGCATCTCGCGGTGAAGTCGAGGAAGCGATAGCCGTCGCCGCTTCAGCCGCCGCAGAGATGCGTGCGCTCCCTCGCTACGAAATCGCCGAAGCG
>JACCVS010000237.1 GCA_013698055.1 Acidobacteriota bacterium | reverse complement strand
TGATTCTTGACCTGAGCGCAAAGCAACCGGAGGGCGGCAACAATGAATAGCCTCACAGCGCCCTTCACTTCTTCGTTCTACAGGAATCTTTCCGCTGCGATTAACGGTAAACGCCTGATGCTCTTTTTCTGCCTGCTCGTTTTTGCTTCAAGCTCAGCGAGGGCGCAGGACCCGGTAGTAGTGACTCAGGCTCCTGAGGTGAAAGAAGCGCGCGCCAGCGGAGTAAGCACTGGCGCAATCACAGGCTACGTCGTGAGCGAAGATGGGCGTCCGCTTGCCGATGCAGCCATCTATCTGAACAAAGCATACGCGCGCGCGCCGGGGCCGCCGCTGACAGCCACGACAGACAGCCAGGGCAGGTTTCGGGCTGCGAATCTCGAATCCGGTCTTTATAGCGTTTCCGCGAGGCTGCCCGGATTTACTACGGCAGAGGTGGTGACTGACGTAAATGATTTCAAGTATTACAGGCTCGGAGATTCTGTCAACCTCACGCTCGTGAAGGGCGGCGTGATTACGGGAACGGTGCGCGATGCAAACGGCGACCCGGTTGTCGCTGTCTCCGTGCGAGCCGTGCGCGTGCGGGACGGGGCGGGGCGCGCATCGGCAAATCGTTCCTACGGCTTTTCGCCGGAGAGAATGACGGATGACAGAGGCGTCTATCGCATCTACGGACTGTCGCCGGGCACTTACGTAGTTTCTACCGGAGGTGGACAAAGAAACTTTGGCACCGTCAACGCTTACGAAGGCGATGCCCCGACTTTTTTTCCTTCGTCCACGCGCGACACGGCTGCGGAAGTGCCCGTGCGAGGTGGCGAAGAAGCTACGGGTATTGACATCCGCTATCGCGGCGAGCGCGGGCACACCATCAGCGGCACAGTCTCCGGCTTACTTGATACCAATATGAATTCCGGTGTCCCTATCCTGCTCAGGCCAGCTTCGGGCGGTGGATACGAAGCGACAAGTTTTGTCATGCCGGGAACTAAGCCGGGCTTCTCCTTCAGCGGCGTGAGCGATGGAGAGTATGAAGTGATGGCGCAGCAATGGGGCGGCACAAGCGACAGCGCGGCATCACCTCCTCGTCGCATCACGGTTAAAGGCGCGGACGTGACCGGTATCGAACTCGCCCTCGCCCCGCTCGCCTCAATCGCCGGGCGCGTGCAGTTGGAAGCACCCCCAAAGGAGAAATGCGAAGACAATCGCGGCGGGACGTTGATGGAAACTCTCGTCAATGCTCGGCGCGACGAGAAAAATCAACCCGGAAACGCATCACGCACGCCATTCTTCAACGCCAGTGGAGGCATCCCGATTGATCAGGGAGAATTTCTCATTCGCAACTTGATCGCCGGAAGCTATCGCCTTGCCGTGCGCCTGCCCAATGAGGCCTGGTATGTCCGCTCAATCATCTCACCGAAAACAGCCACGCCTCAACCTGATGCCCCGGCGAAAGCTGCCCAAACAAAGAGCGGGACAAACGCCTCCCCGCCTGCCGTCGCCTCCGTCATCACACTCAAAACGGGCGAGCGCGCGACGAGCATCAGTATCCAGGTAGCACAGGATGCAGCCGGTCTGCGCGGTCGCGTTGTCGCGGCGACGGAAGCGGCGGAAATTGTTTCGCTTCCTGCGAATTTGAAAGTTTACCTCGTCCCCGCAGCGCGCGAGCGTGCAGAGGATGTCCTGCGCTACGACGAAACTTCGATTGGCAGCGATGGCGCGTTCGCGCTCGCGAATCTCGCGCCCGGTCGCTACTGGCTCATCGCGCGCCCCACTCCTGAGAGTGAATCGCCTGATAGCGCGCCGCGCTCCCTGTTCTGGGACGCAGACTCACGCGCCAAACTTCGACGCGAAGCGGAGGCGGCAAACATCGCGATTGAATTGCAGCCCTGCCAGCGCATGAGCGATTACCTCCTGCCCTACGCGACGGCTAAATAAGAGATGATATTTACTATGTTTGATGTCCCTCTTTAGTCGGCTTCAACGCTCCTGCTATCGTCTTCAGTTCTCGACATTCATTTTCGGGAGCCACGGGCGAAAGACTTTTCCATGACCACGCTTTAAGGGTTTCGCGCGCCGGTTTTGCTCCCAGTAGATGTCGTGTGCTTAAATGTTCTTTCGAGGAAATCAGGATGCCACATCAAAACACGCTTGACGCGAGACAGACCGTGCTCGCCATCATAGACATGCAGGAAGGTTTCCGCTCTCCCATTTCGGACTTTGCGGAAATGGCTGTGCGCATCGCGCTGGTGGCGCACGCAGCGCAGCTTCTGAAAATTCCGCTCGTCGTGACAGAGCAATACCCGAAAGGTCTCGGCCACACGGCCAACGAAATCAAGACCGTCTTGCCAATAAATCAAAAGATAATCGAGAAGACTGCATTCAGCTCTTGCGGCGCGCGTGAGTTTGAGGCCGAACTCGAAGCGGCACAGGCTCTGCACGTTCTCATCTGTGGCATCGAAGCTCACATCTGCGTCAATCAGACGACGCACGATCTCATGGAGCGTGGCTACCGCGTGCATCTCCTGACGGACTGCATCACCGCCCGCACAGAGCATAACAAAGAGATGGGGCTCGCCAAGATGCAACAGAGCGGCGCACTTCCCTCTTCAACTGAAATGGCGCTTTTTGAATTGATGCGCGACGCGAAGCACGAGCAGTTCAAGGCTATACAGAGATTGATAAAGTAACCGATAGAATTCAGGAGTCAGAATCCAGAATGATAGCGCGGAAACCCGCTCTCTGTTTTTATTCTGACTCCTGAATTCTGGATTCTGCATTTATTTATGGACTTCCTTTCGTCACTTAATCAGCAGCAACGTGAAGCGGTCGTCGAAACTGACGGGGCGCTGCTTATCTTAGCGGGCGCAGGCTCGGGCAAGACCCGCGTTATCGCGCATCGCATCGCTTACCTGATTGCGGAACGCGAAATTGCTCCGTACAACATCCTGGCCGTCACTTTCACTAACAAAGCTGCGCAGGAGATGCGCGAGCGCGTAGGGAAACTATTGAGTGGCTCACAAATGACGAGCGCTCCGCTCATCTCCACTTTCCACAGCCTTTGCGTTCGCATCCTGCGCCAGCGCATCGAAGCTCTCAATGCCGGATACACGCGCTCATTCACCATTTACGATCAGGATGATTCCGTGCGGCTCATCAAATCCTGCATCAAGGATTTGGGCTACGACGAGAAGCAGTTGGGGCAGCGTGCCGTGCAGGGCGCAATCTCAGGTGCCAAGAATCGCAACGGCGACGACGCCGAATCCTACAC
>JACCVS010000159.1 GCA_013698055.1 Acidobacteriota bacterium | reverse complement strand
ATTGCCTTCGTCCGTCTCGGCATCTTCTTCTGTGGTTTGCGCTTGCTGCTGGCTCTGATCAGGTGAGATTGATTGAAAGAGGGAGTAGACGCGGCTCGTCGCCATCAACGTGTCCGCCACAGTCATCCGCGCGCTCGTGAGATAGTCAGCGACAATGGTTTCGAGTTCGGAGACGATCTGACCATAAAACTGCCTCGCGTCGTCGAGCGCGCCGCCGCAAAGAGCGATCTGGAAAAGCAATTCAAAGGGAACGAGCGTGACGGGAAGGTCAATGATGTGCGGACGATTCGCGCGCAGGTGATCGCGCGTCAAATCAAGATCGCGTGCGAGGCCACGATAAGCATGGCGCAGGCGACGATCAATGCGCCCGTTCTCAAGCGTGCCGAAAATTTTGTGCGCTAACCCTCTTTGCGGAAAGAGAGCCAGTATTGCCCGGTAATCCGAATCGGGCGGCAGCGTGCGGCGAGTTTGTTGAGCGAGTTTCGCTTCCTCTTCGGGCGAAAGAGCGCGCTCGCCTTTTTCAATCTCGTTGATGTAGCCATCAAGGGCAAAGGCATCGCGCGCGTCCGCGTTATCTTCCGCGTAGAGTTCGGCGATTGAAGTGTAAGCGGCTCTCAGGCTCGAAGAATCACGCTCGTGCGTGCCGAACTCTATCTGCCCGGCGGCGTGCGCGGCCAAGACTTTGTAGAGACGGAAATCAAGCTGCTCGTCATCGAACTCGGCGACGTGCGAGGGAAGGTGAATTGTGCGCCCGTCGTTGATGCGCGCCTCGTGCGGGACGGCTGCGAGCGGGGCGATCTCGACTGCGCTTCCTGTCAACGCTTCGATGTAAAGACACAAGAGATGCTGAATTTTCTCAAGCGCAACGCCAGCGCCGCCCGTGTGCAGCACGTCGTTGCTGCCGCGCGTTTCCAGCGCGTAATAACTCCTGCGCGCCCGCTGATCCTTTCTCTCCGCTGACAACCCCTCGCGCGCCCATTGCTCAAACTGTTCGATAGAGACAGTTCGCAAAGCCTGCGCGCTTGAGCGAAAACAAGCGAGCGCGGCTTCTCCGTCGAGGCACGCGACCTCACGCGTGACGTTGATGACACGCTGGCAAAGCTCCGTGGCGCGAGCGCGCTCCGTCTCGCTGGCGATGCTTTGAAAGAAAGATGGGCTGGAGCGAACAAAGGCGATCAGGTTGGAGTTGCCGTGCTCGGCCACAGTCCACAATAGATCAATCCACGCATCAAAGGCTTCGGGCAAAAGGCGCAGGACTTCGCCTCCGGCCACAAGGACATGCAGGGCCGCACCGCCGCCGCGCTCAAGAAAATCATTCGCGCGATTCATCAGTTTGAGCGCGTCTTCGATTGTCTGATTCGCCAATGCCACGGGCAGGGCTGTCCATGCGTCGGCTGCGATGCCGCCTGCGCGCCCGGCGAAGGCTGAAGCCAGCAGCGCGGCAGCGCGAAAGACGAGTGTGCTGTCCGCACCGAAATCGCGGATGAGCCTCATCAGGCGCGGCGTGGCTTTCAGGAAGTCTGCGCTGTGTTTGGCTGAACGCTTGGAAATCTCAGCCGCGACTTCAAAGATTAAGCGCAGCGAATCCGCGTCCTTGATGTGTGTGGCGAGCAGCGGCGCGCTTTTGAAAGTTTCCAGCGCGACTGCGCTGGAAAGTGTCATCTGGCGAGAGCAGACCTGAAAGATGAGAGGACGCGCCTCTTGCGGCACGCCTCTCAAATCCTCTACGCCCACGGAGAAGAAGCTGACGGCGGTTTCCACGTCGCCCATCGCGAGGCGTCTGCCCATCTCGCCCCACGCGCGCAACTCCCCTTCTTCGAGCACGCGCGAGACTTTTGGCGCGGCGCGTAAAAACTCTATGCTCGCGCGCAAAGATACGCCCGCGATTGATGCGCTGGTCTCAAGCACGGCGCGCGCAGCATCTACGGGAAGACTTCCAAGCTCGCGCGCCAGACCGGCTATGGTGCGCCGTTCCGTTATGCTCTTGACCGAGCGTAGGCGTTCTTCAAACTCGCCTTCAAGCGGTGTCAGGTCTTCGCTCACCGATTCATCGGCGTCAAATTTGTTCTCATTCTCGCTCATTCTTGCTTTTCTGCGCTCTTAAAGTTTGGAGCTTAGAGATTTCAGGTGGAAAGGGCAATCAGCCATTGCGCGACTGTATAGGTGCTGAAAGTCAGAAGCTGTGCGGTGCGGAAGCGGCCTTTGAATTTATCAAGCGAGAGTAGAGAATCCGACGCGATGAAGAAAAGCGCTCCGAGCATGGCAAGAATGCTGCTGGGCTGTTCCACCAACATCCACCGGCTCACAGCCGTCCAGCCCATCATCAAAATCGCCAGCATATAGAACATCACGGGAAGACGCATCTTCCCCAGATGAGGCCGCAGCACGCTGAGCATCAGGCCGCCGTAAATCAGAAAAGGAATCGCGCTCAAGAGAGACAAAGCGCGCCCGCTCTCGAACATGAAAGCTGCGATGTAGAACAGGTGCGCGATGAGGAAACTGACCAGTCCCTTAATGAAATGATCCGGCAGCATGAGAAAGATGTCGCCCGCGAGCGAGAACAGAAGCCCCGCGACAATCATGTATTTGTAAAAAGATGAAGTGGGATGATTAGGTCGCAGCGCGATCAGGATGATGAAGACAATCGTCAGCGGCTTGAAGAGATAATGCATGAGCCGCCAGCCTTGATAAGCAGCAAGGATGGTGAGAACCGCCGCGATCAGGGCGAGAACTGTCAGGATGAATATCGTCATCTTTCGTCTTTCATCATAAACTCGCCGCCAAAGCTCATCTTAAGGCCAGTAAGGAACGTCTTCGGGCACTCGCTCAACCTTTTCTATTCCCATGATGGCGAATTGAAAGCGGTACTGATTCAGATGGCCATAGCCGTCCTTGTTGGAAGCCTCAAGCCGCCCCTTGAGAACAACCCTCGCCCTGCCTGAACGTCCGCGCGGGATGCGATTGTTGTTTTTATCGAAGAGCAGAGCGAAGTAAGCCGCCTGTAGTTTCTTATCCGCCTTCTCCCACGCGGGGTCATGAATGACCCACGTTCGCGTCTCTTCCGTACTGCATTGCGGATCGTATAGCACCTGACTCTCGATGCCGATGGCAGAAATGGCTTCCGTGCGAACGACTTTCTTGTTGTAAAGCTCCGGGTGGCGGATGAGATCGCAGAAGGCCACGGTCAGCGTCTTCGATGAAGGTTTAATTCCCGGCTTGTGCTTCCGTTGCGCCTCACCGCTTGCAGCAAGCGCCATCGCGCACAGCATTAGTGTGCCAACCATTATGCTCAAACGTCGTCTGTTCATTCTCTTCGTCCTCCGGTGGTCTAAAGATAAGCTCAGAACTTCATGATGCGGCGGATATTCTCGCGAAACTGAACGCGAGCAGCACTACGACCGCGTGCATAACGAGGCCGACAATGACACCTGCGCGGAAAGTGCGGCGATTCACCTGCTCGCGCGCGCGCCGCAGCGTGATTGCGCCGAGGGGAATAAAGAGCAGCAGGCCGGAGACGAGGCCGGGCGAGTATGAAAAGGTCACGACGCTCGCGATTGCATGTACCAGCCCGTTAACCAGAACAACCGTGCCGAAGCTCACCAGCAGCCAGCGGTAGGATTTCGTCTTGAGCACCAATCCGACGCCCACCGTCATCATCACCCACGCCCCGCCGTTCCAGCTTAAAAAATTACTGCTTGAGCTTTCAACACCCCAGAATCTTGCAATCCACGCGGGGAAACCACCCCAATATTCTTCAGCGATGTGTATGAGATACGCCACCGGGAAAAGCCACGCCCAGCTCCCGGTGAAATTATCATGGCGTGTCGGGCTGGCTTCTGTTGGCATCAGGCTTCATTGCTAAACTCTTCGACAATCATTCAGTGTGTTCTGATCTTCAAATGACTGTCGTGACGATCTCACGAATGCTGCGTTGCAACTCGCGGTCGTCAGTGATGGGTGAGCAAAGCGCAACTTCGGCGGCAGCGATGGGAGGAATGCCGCGCGCAATCATCTGCGCGGCGTAGATGAGAAGCCGCGTCGAGACGCCTTCTTCAAGGCCGTGCCCGCGCAGGTTTCTGATCTTCTGCCCGATGAGAACCAGATCGCGTGCCGTTGCTTCGTCAACACCGCCTTCGCGCGCGACGATTTCCACTTCCATCTCCGGCGGCGGGTAGTCGAACTCGATGGCGACGAAACGCTGGCGCGTGGATTGTTTCAAGTCCTTAAGGATTGATTGATAGCCAGGATTGTATGAAACGACGAGCAGGAAATCGTCCGGCGCATCCAGCACCGTTCCGCGTTTTTCAATTGGCAGCCGGCGGCGATCATCCGTCAGCGGGTGAATGATGACGATGGTGTCCTTGCGCGCTTCGACGACTTCGTCCAGATAACAGATCGCGCCGTTACGGACTGCTCGCGTCAGCGGCCCATCGTGCC
>JACCVS010000151.1 GCA_013698055.1 Acidobacteriota bacterium | reverse complement strand
TTACCGTCTATCGTTATCTTACGCTGGCTTGTCACTTCACCCTCAACATTCGTGATAGCTCCTTCCTGCGCTGCGTCCAAAAGGTCTTCCGTCTCGGCTGCCTCGAAAATCGCGTCAGGGTATTCGGTGTAGCCGGTGATGTATGCCTCGTAACCCTTGGTGAGCGTGTACAGGCTAAGCGCGAGCGGCCCGGCTGCGCTCTCGACGCTGCTCTCGTTTTTGTCGGGCGTTCCGGGCATCGAGAGCGTGAAGCCGTCCCCGTTGATGGTCTCCCAGGAAGAGGACGATGCTGTGGTGGTGGTCGAGGGCGAAGATGAAGGCGAGGCTCCGGGCGTCGTGCTGCTTGTGCCGCTCGTGCCGCTTGTGCTGCTTGTGCCGATGGCAGGCTGTGGCGAAGTATTTCTGGTGAGAAAGATTACGGCGGCGATACCGATAACCAAAATCAATAGTCCGCCCACGATCCACGGCAAAGGACTGCGCTTCTGCGCCTGCGCGTAGGGCGGCATAAACGCGGGTGGCGGTGAAGTGTGCAACGGCGTGCCGCTCGCCGTCGGATTTCCCTGCAACATCTGCGTCGGCAGAGCGGAATTGCTCGGGAATGGATAATTCACTGTCGGCGCATCTGAGGAATCGTATGAGTTGGCTGGCGCGCTCATCAGAGTTGTGCCATCGTCAAGGCAAAAGTTCTGGTCGTCCGCGTAGGTCCGGTTACAGGCAGGGCAGCGTTTCATAGAGTTTCCTCACAGTATATCTCAGCTTCTGCGCCGAGGTTGCTTTATTGCTTCACCCGATAGGCTCAAAACAAGCTGCCTTACAACTTCAGAATGGCAGGCTACGTACTCTCCCTACGCTTGGGCAGGGGATCATCCACCCCCGATGTGCTGTTCGACAAGCGCAGCCAGCCGATCAAGGCGTGCGTCCGTCTGGTTCAGGCGGTCATCCGTCTGGTTCAGGCGCTCATCCGTGCGCGCCAGCGAAGCGCGTAAGGATGCGTTGATTGCGCCCTGTGCCTCGATTTGCTGCGTGACGATCTTCATAAACTCCGTCTGCGTTTCGGCTTGAATTTCCAGCCGGTTGTTGGTCTCTTCGACCTGGCGGCTGGTGCGCTCGATCTGATTTTCAAGCGCGGCCTGACTCTTCAGCAAAAACTCTATGCTGCGCTCCATCTCTTCAGCGTTCATCTAGTCTTCTCCTGAAATCCTACAGCCTCAGCGTGTTCCTATCTTAACGCTTTTCAGGTGCGCTCAGGGAGAGAAATTTTTTCTACCTGGGAGAAACCATGCGTGGGCGCGTCGCGGACGGCTGGATAGTTTTGCCGTTGTGATATTCAGGGCCGCAGTATTTTCGCGGCTCCTGCCCGAGGACAAAAGTTTTAGAGCGGATGACTGGACAGACGGACGGGTCTGCGATTAACCCTGTGGTCGGATCAATGTCGAGCGTGATCGTGCCTTGCAGTCTGGTCGTTCCGTCCTGCTGGACGACGCCCCTGCCTTCGAGTTTCGGCGGCTGGCGGTTTCGCGGCACAACGTCGGGTTGACTTTCAGGCAGCGGGGCTGGCTCGTAATCAAACTCGCCGTCTCCCTGATTCTCTTTATCTTCGGGCGCGACTTCATCCTCCGCCGGGAGAACTGTCTCACCGACGCTCGGCGCAGTGCCGTTGATGAAAAACTCCACCCGTCTGATAGGATCGTCCGCAAAGGCAAGCTCTCCTGTGCGCGGGTCAATCTCCGTCTGCTGAATACCACCCGGCATCTCCCAGTCGCCAGCCCAGTCCGGATGGGCGGCGAGCGCGGCATTCATGAAATCCGCCCAGATGGGAAGCGCCGAGTCAGCTCCGGTCACACCCAGTTGCGAGTTGTCGTCGAATCCGACCCAGACGACGCAGACAAGATTCGGCGTGTAGCCCGCGAACCAACCGTCGCGCGACGTGCCGGTCTTCCCCGCGATGCCGATTTTGCCGGGAATGTTCTTAAGCCCTCGCGCACCCAATTTCGCGGCAGTTCCTCGATTAACGACATCCTTGAGCATGTTGGTCAGCACGTAAGCGACATCGGGGCGTAAGACTTCATTTTTCGTGCCGGTCAATTGCGCGATGGTCGCGCCGCTGCCCGTCGTGACGCGGTTGATGGCGATGGGTGTGGTGCGCGTACCACCTGCGGCAAAGGCCGTGTAAGCGGAGGCAACTTGCAGCGGCGTCGCTTCGTTCGTCCCGAGCGCCATCGCCAGATAAGGCTTGGCCGGCTTGGGCATTCCGGCTTTCGCCGCAAGGTTCATCACGCGGCCAATCGTTACCTCTTGCGCGACTTCGACCGTCACGACGTTCAAACTTTTGACCAGCGCATCACGCAACGTGACGGGCGCGTTGGAATATTTGTCTCCGAAGTTGCCGGGAGAATATTCCTGATCGGCCACTGTAAATGTCTTCGGCTCATCCTTGTAGACGGTGGCGGGCGTGATGAGGCGCGGCACTGGGTCGTAGGCCGTGTTGAGCGCAGTTGCGTAAACGAAGGGCTTGAAGACCGAGCCGGGTTGCCGCCTTGCTTCTGTCACACGATTAAGCTGGCTCTTCGCATAATCCCGACCGCCGACCATTGCCACGACCTCGCCCGTTCGCGGGTTCATCGCCACGAGCGCCGCCTGCAAAGTTCCCGGCGGGACTTTCTTGGCATAGAGCTTGTCGAGCGCACCCAGTTGCTTTGTGATGGCGGTATAAGCAGCGCGCTGTAAATCCATGTCAATCGTCGTATAGATTCTGAGATGCTGCGCCGTGCCCTGCTCCGAGATCACGTCGCTAAGTTGATTCTGCACATAATCCATGAAGTAGGGAGCGTCCAGCGAATCAACACGCCCTTTCGTCGGCGCGACTTTCAACGGTTCGGACTTGGCTGCTTCCGCCTGCTCTTGCTTGATCGCCCCGGACTCAACCATCGAATCGAGCACCTGATTACGCCGCGCTGTCGCGGTCTCAACGTCCTTGTATGGATTATAGCGGTTCGGGCTGCGAATCGAGCCGGCGAGAAAAGCCGCTTCGGAGAGCGTTAGCTGTGTGACATCTTTATTGAAATAGGCGCTCGCGGCTTCGCCCATCCCGTTGATCGAAAACCCGGCCTGCTGACCCAGGTAAACCTGATTACAGTACAACTCGAAAATCTGTTCCTTCGTTAGCCTCGTTTCAAGGATGATGGACATGTAGGCTTCGGAGAGCTTGCGGCGGTACGTTCGCTCGGGCGAGAGCAGTAGATTTTTGACAAGCTGTTGCGTGATGCCTGAACCGCCCTGCTGGGCGATGGGCGAGCTAGGGTCTGAGTTGTAGCGTCGAATCAGCGCGCGAAAGATGCCGCGAAAGTTGACGCCGTAGTGCTGAAAGAACGAGCGGTCTTCGGTCGTGGTGATCGCATCAATGAGATGCTTTGGCAAATCTTTGAAGCCGACGACCTTGCGCTTGGCGCGCTCCTGCCCCGTCACTGCGCTAATCAACTCAGGCTCAAGCTGCGCTT
>JACCVS010000145.1 GCA_013698055.1 Acidobacteriota bacterium | reverse complement strand
GATCCCGCATTGAGCGCAATCTGGAAGACGCCAACCGCATCATCGTCGCTTACGGTGGCGCAGCCCTCGACCCCGATCAAATTTTCGACGAGACTTCGCGTCATGCCGAACGGCTCGCCCCGTTCATTACCGACACGACGCATTTCCTGAACAAGGCTGCGCGCGAGAATCGTACGATTCTGATTGAAGGCGCGCAGGCCACGCTGCTCGACGTAGATCACGGCACGTATCCTTTCGTCACCTCTTCAAGCACGACCGCTGGCGGAGCATCAATCGGTACGGGGCTGGCTCCGCATCGAATCACAGGCGTGCTCGGCATCGTTCGCACCTACACAACGCGCGTTGGCGAAGGGCCTTTCCCGACCGAGATGCTGGAAGGCGAAGAGGAACTAGGTCAATTAATCCGCGAGCGCGGGCGCGAGTACGGCGCAGTCACAAAGCGCCCGCGTCGCTGCGGCTGGTTCGACGCTTTCGCCACACGTTACGCGGCGGACATCAACGGATTCTCCTCGGTCGCGTTGACCAAGCTCGACGTGCTGGACGCGCTCGACGAGATCAAGGTCTGCACGGGCTATCGCTTGGACGGGCGAGAGATTGATTCCTTCCCGGCTGTCGCTCAAGACCTGCGCCGCGTCGAACCCATCTACGAAACCCTGCCCGGATGGAAGACTTCGACCGAAGGAATGACGCAGATTGACCAGCTTCCCCCGGAAGCGCGCCGCTACGTTGAATTCCTCTCAAGCTCAATCGGCGTCGAAATCGGCCTCATCTCAACCGGGCCGGAGCGCGGGCAAACCATTACCTGTGAAGGCTCGACGCTGGCACAATGGCTGGGAGCTTAACTGTTAGCTGTTAGAGCAACTGGCTTTTAACCAGTGGGTCAGAGATTCAAAGCACTCCGCTTGCGCCGCCTGTAGAGGGCATGTAGAATGCCTTTCACCGTGCTTCATGTGGGCCGATAGCTCAGTCGGTAGAGCAACTGGCTTTTAACCAGTGGGTCGCAGGTTCGAGTCCTGCTCGGCTCAAAACCCATTTAGGATTTAGGACTTACTGAATTCCTTCTTAGCTTAGCAGGCAAAAATGACCTACTGGCTATAGGAAAGGTCAGTGAGTCCTTTTCCATTTGCAACAGATTCTCTCTCGTGCTGTTTGTCTTCGGTTGCAGTTTGCACACCGGCCTATACACTTTTCTATCTGATCGGATAAATCCCACTGTCGAGAGTGCCGAATACATTGTTAACTATGTGATTAATTCAGCCATTCAGATAGAAAGCCCTAATAGGTGATATTGAAAAGCCTTTTGAGCTTTAGTGCAGCCCTATTAGAATGATCAATCGGCTTATTCACAGATTCGTTGAAAGGGATAATAAATGAAGTTTCCCCCTGTCAAAGACATTCCCGGTATAGAAACAAGTCACTTCAACATCAATAAGCTAGACAAAGAAATGCACGAACTTATTAGAGATGTGCGTTTTGCTGTCACGCATAATTATGAACTAAGCAGACGAAGTAGAGAGTTGGTAAGCTCGCTGGATGATCTATTGAATCAGCACGCATACACCCATCAGAGTATGCGTTTACTACTCAGACAAGCATATAGAAAATCTGAATACCAAATCGTCGCTGACACTGCTTCACTCGCGAGAGAACAAGTCGAGAAAATCTATCAAGGGGTAATTATCTCGCAGGGTCCACATAAATGGATTCGACAATACCTGCGAAACGGTTGGCAAAAAGACTACGAAAGATATCTTTTAGAACTTGATGAATACGGTGCTATAGAGAGATACAGGGAACATCTTTATGAGAGATACCCCGCCTATTTAGAAAGCGGAAGAAAAGTTAAACTACATCCTAATGATTCAATTCTTGTCTCAGACTTCGCTGTTAAAGTAGTTGAACATGATTGGCATAACAGGAAGTGTGCGAAACCAACCCCAAAGCCAGTATGGTTTAAACGTAAAGGCTCCATCAATAATTTCCTTAGAGTCTATTTTTACTTTCCTACTCCTTGGGATGTGATGACTAAGGTCAGAAACAAAGAGTTATTTATATTTTTAGACAGATGGTATAGAGAGTACAAGCGTCTTTCGGAGTATTCCCATGTATTAATGGGAAAAATTATAACTCAACGGGTGATGAGAAATAAAAGCATGAGATCAATGGAGCAGGCGCAAATCTATGGTAGAAAAAAAGCAGAAGAGTTCATTCTCACCAGCAACATAGCTGCGGCCAGTCTATGCACAGTTATCATTCCATATTTAAGAGATGATTATGGAAGCCAAAGAACTCTTAGAGAATATTGGGAGGAGTTATGTAGAGGTAGTCTTTTCGCAAAATCCCTATGGAACTTATATGCAGAAAAGACTCTACGCTAAATTTTGTTGCTGCCATTTAGATAAACTTCACCTTATAACTGCCAATACGTTCATAACATGACCGCCTCTCAGGGCATGATGCGTTCAACCTCGACGAGCGAGGAGGGACGCCCCTCGCTCGTAGCGAGTATCGCTCGCCCGTCGAGGCGATAGCAGACAGACTCACCCTGCCGACGCTCCCCAAGTCTGATGATGACCGGGGACTGCTTCCAGATGTCATCAAACTTGCTGTTTGAGCTTTCAGGCAAGCTCGCCTCATAAGCATTGAAGTAATCACACAGGACTATTTTTCTTCCGTCCGGAGAAATGTCGCCTCCCGTCACGAATCCCGGCAACAGGCTGGGGATACGAATGTCGCCGACTTTCTTGAGGATGTTGATTGTCGAAGTGGAAAACGGCGCAGCGAGTTTATAAACAGCCGCTGAAGTTAGATTCTTTGTTTTAGTGACCACGTATAAATCGCCGGTAGTCGGGTGAACGGCGAGCGCTTCCGCATCGTGTCTTCCATCCGGATACCTCATGCGAATCGCTTCGGCAGGTTCTGTCTGCTGAGGTTCTTTCCGCTTGGTGTCAGCATCATCAGCCGTGACGACAGGCTCCGCAACGCGATAGACGATGATCTCCCGACGATCTCTACCGTTATCCCCGATGTCGCCCACATATAGATAAGACTTTCCCGGCTGCGCGCCCGGCCCCGCAGCAATGTCCTCCCAATCATCGGCTTTGGCCCCCATCACGCGCCAGACGCCGCGCTTCCCTCCATCGCGCTCAAAGGCATAGAGAAACGGGCCGTCGCCGGAATCGTTGTGCGTCCAGAAAAGATCGGGGTTACGACGTGAAGCCACAATGCCGCTGCTCTCATCTACAGATTTGTCTTCAAGATTGCCCAGATGAACAGGCGCGCCATAGGCTTTGGATACCTCGCCCGTCTCGACAATCGGCTGGTCATTATTTGCCCTTGTCGAGTCTTGACGACAGGCAGTTGTGAGAGAAACGATGAGGCACAGGGTTAAGACGATGATGGCTTTGATGCTATTACGTGTCATGGTTATTTATCCGTTGGCAAATATACAGGAAGCGAGCCGAGAATTCATCAACCCACTTCGCACGCTGGCGCGCTCGTTGGATGCTGAATTAAGATAGTCACGTATCATTTTCTTATTTGTTGAAATTGATGATTAGTGGCCATCTCACAAATGTCAATGAAGCGTTCAGAGTTCACGCTTCAGCGTGTTTTTCTGAAAAACATCAAACTAAAGTTTGAACTCTGAACATTTATGAGACTGGTTCTAGCAGTTTTCTGCCGGAGGATTGAAGTATGAAAAGACAAGCAGGGTTTCTTAACAGTATTTTTATAACTGCATTATTTTGCGTTATCACAGCGCTGCTCTCAGCATCTACGCTCGCGCAGGAGAAGGTTGCGCCCGGACAGGATTATCTTGTCTATGTCGTCTCGGAATCGGCGGACAAGGTCAGTGTGGTGCGCTTCGGCTCGAAAGGAACGAGTGTCGAGCGCAGTTTTGGAACAGGGGTGATGCCGACGGACGTCGACGGGCCGCACGGGGTCGCCGTCTCACCGGACAAGCAGTTCTATTATGTCTCTCTCGGGCATGGGAGACCTTTCGGCTCCGTCTGGAAATATTCGACGAAGACGGATGCGGTCGTCGGGCAAGTGACGCTGGGGCTTTTTCCGGCGACGATGGATGTCTCGCCGGATGGAGAGTTTCTCTATGCCGTCAATTTCAATTTGCACGGCGACATGGTTCCCTCCTCCGTCTCAATCGTCGCGACGCGCCCGATGCTGGAAATCGCGCGAGTCAACACCTGCACAATGCCGCATGGCTCAAGGTTCAATCCACAGGGAACGAAGCACTACTCCGCCTGCATGATGGACGACATGCTTGTCGAGATTGACACGCGCACGCTCAAAGTCTCGCGCCATTTCCTTTTGACGAAAGGCAAAGAGATGGGCATGACGGGAGCCTTACCTGCGCGCCAGGGACATCAGGGAAAGCACAACATGGACACCGGCGGGCACGGAATGGAGATGCCGAAACCGGGAGATGTCACGTGCTCTCCGACGTGGGCGCAGCCCTCTGCCGACGGCTCTTCCGTTTTCGTCGCCTGCAATAAGTCCAGCGAGATAGTTGAGGTTGATGCTGTCAACTGGAAAGTCCTGCGTCGCATCCCCGCCGGGTCGGGCGTCTATAATCTGGCCGTGACCAAAGACGGGCGGCTGGTGGGTACGAATAAACGCGATCAGTCTGTCTCAGTTTTCGATGTCAAGACAGGGCGAGAACTGGCACGTTTACCAACCAAACGCAAAGTGCTTCACGGCGTCACGGTCTCGCCCGATAATCGTTACGCCTTCGTTTCAGTCGAGGGCATTGGCTCGGAACCCGGAACCATTGAGATCATTGACCTGCAAGCCTTAAAAACCGTCGCTACCGTTGACGTTGACCCGCAAGCCGCAGGAATAGATTTTTTGAGAGTAGAGAAAGCGGAAGGGACAAGACAGAAGGCAGAAGGCGGAAAGCAGTAAGCAGAAAAAAAGCAGAAGGCCGCATGGACAACATCGCTTCACTGCCTTCCGCCTTCCGCCTTCCGCCTTCCGCCTCCTGTTCTGCCTTCTGCTTTACATCATCTTCCCGGCTCTGTCGTCGAGCCTGTGTCTGTCCTCGGAGCGCCTAGCTTCATAATCCAGAGACCGCTGTTGATGTCGTTGAAGTAAACCAAACCTTTGTGCGGTTGAGCGCCCCATGCGAAGGGCGAGTTGATGCGAAAGCCGTCTTCGGCCCCCGTCCAGTGGCGGGCGATCTCTCTTCCCTGCCTGTAGAGGTCGCCCCGCAGTTCGCCGGAAACATCCAGAACGCGCGCCCCACCGTTGTAATAACCCATGTACAGGATATCGTTTTCGACCCACACGTTGTGCGACCCCGCTTCGGGCACGCCGTACTCGGCTACCTTGCGCGGGCGATTGATGTCCGAAACATCCACGACGTGCAGCACCCCGCGCACCGGAATGCGCTGCTTGCTGTTGATGTCGAAGATTTCCGGGAAGACTTCGTCGCCGACGAAGAGATAATTTTTGTAACGGAAGACGGCGTGCGCTCCCGACAACCAACCGTTTCCGTAAAGCTCGTGATAGTTGAACCGAAGTTGGCTCACGAACTGAGGCTTCTCAGGACTGCCGCCCTTGACACCGTTTCCCACGTCCAGGATGACAACTCCGTCTCTCCAGTAAGCCAGGTAAGCCAATCCGTCTTTGACCTGCACATCGTGAACGTAGCGCCCGCCCTGAATGCCCCCGGTCGTAATGATCGGGTTTTCGACCTGCCAACGGGCGACCTCCTTCGGTGACTTCACATTCTGAAAATCTATTACGCGGAGCGAACCGGTCGCATCGTCCGTCAGATAGACGTAGTGCCCATCAATGAAAGCGCTGTGGACGCCGCCGGTCACGGTCTCCGTATATTCCGAGAGAACTTTCGGGTGCGCCGGGTCGGACGTGTCCAGAAAAACGATGCCGTTCTTGCGGCTCGAAGCTCCCTCGCGAGTGATGACGCCTATCTTGCCATCGGCGCTCACGCTGATGTCGTTGAGGGTGTGCGCGTCAAACTTGAGTGTCTCGGTCAGCCTGGGCTTGGCCGGATCGGAGATGTCGTAAACGAGAAGATTATCGGAGATAGTGGAGATGTAGGCGAAGTTGCCGAAAATCCACTGCTCGGCTGATTGCTCTTTGAGCGAGGCACGACCAATTAGATGAAGCTCTCGTTCGATATTTCGCGGCGTCGCGACGATTGTGGCAACCGCTATGTTATTGCCGCTCGTCGCCGTGACGACATAGGAACCCGGACGCTCGGCGACAAAGCCGCCGTCCGCTTCAATCATCGCTCCCTCGCCACTGACCGCCCAGCGAATGGTCGGATTTCGCACTTGAGCGCCTGCGTTGTCTTTAGCCTGCGCGGTCAGGCGAATCACGTCGCCAGTCTTCGCGTTTGAAGATTTAGGCTCGATTGAAAGAGCAGTAACGGGATTGGGCACGACCTCGATTGAGAGCGTGTTGCTCGTGCCTTGCGCGGTGGCACGAAGCGTCGCTTTGCCGGGCGCAACACCGATGACGAAACCTGCCGCATCTACAATTGCGATTGAGGGCGTTTCGGAGGTCCAGGCGACGGCAACATCATTACGCGGATCGCCGTTCGAGGTGCGCGGCGTCGCGTTAAGTTTGACGCTGCCCCCGGCCATCACAGGCCCCGCGACCGGATCAATCTCTATTCGATTAAGAGAGGCTGGCTTGACTTTAACAATTGCAAAAGCGGGTTTGCTACCGACTACGGCGATGATTTTGATCTCTCCGGGCTGGTAGAATGTGACCATGCCGGATTCATCTGCGAATGCGGAATCAGGCGGCAGCGCCACCCAGTAGGATGCCTTGACTTCAGTTATCTTACCAGCCTCATCCTTTGCCATCGCAGTGAATTTCTTTTTCTGTCCGACCTCAGACTCAGACATTATCGGACTGAGTTCAACCGTTCCGGTTTTCGGCTCCTGTGGGTTGGCGGTTGGCTCCTGTGCCGGAGCAGCGGCAGGCGCTAACAATCCCAATGCAATCAGGATAACAATTCTTATTGCACGCGTAGAAATCGTCTTCATCAATTTTCTCCAAGTCAGCAAATAGATATTCAGTTGGCTACGGGCGAAGAGTTGAAACGCGGCGCACGAGTTAGCCGAAATCTAACGCTCACCCGCTCCCCGTGTCAAGAAAACGGGTTTCGCTTCCAACCAAAGTCCGACAGATTGCTTACCAGAGCATACAACTTTTCACTCTCTTCCGTCGTATGATAAACCGATTTGTCAGGTTATTCTCTGAAAAGCTCGACCCGTTTATCAAACTCGAAGAAGATTGGAGCAATT
>JACCVS010000136.1 GCA_013698055.1 Acidobacteriota bacterium | reverse complement strand
CGATTATTGACCGAGACGACGGTCGTAATCATCTCGTGCTGCCGCCTGGTCAGGGGCAGATCGGGCGACATCAACGCGCCGAACGTGCCGAAGGCATGATAGAGGGCGTCAGGAATCAGGCTATGCGACGCGACGATGCCGGAGGATTCTCCATCAGATGTCGGATGCACGGGCGTGGCATATTCAATCGGATACAACTCACGCTGCGCTTCCATCGCGTGCCTGAGCTTATCGTCAGCCTCTCCCATCGGAACAGTTTTGATCCAGGTCATACGTTCTCCTCAAGCTCTCAGCAATCAGTAGTCAGCAATCAGCCAAAGATTATCACAGCCCGTAAACTACTTGACGATGACTGATGATTGACTACTGGTTACTATCTACTTTCTTCCGAAACAGCAAGTGATAGACGGGCACGCCGAGCGCGACCACTCCGACTCCGAGGAACGCCTGCGTCGGGTTATTCGACGCGAGCATAAAAAGCAGCGCGGCGACCACCAGCAGAAAAAAGATCGGCGTCACGGGATAACCGGGCGTGCGGTACGTCGTGGTCTCTCCACCTTTGCGTCGCAAGACGAAAATAGCGGCAACCGTCAGCGCGATGAAGACGACCGTCACGAAGAAGAAATAAGCGATGATCGCATCGAACGTGCCGACGACGACGAGCACAGACGCGAGCACGGCCTGCAAGGCGATGGCGCGGGCAGGAGTTCCGAAACGCGGATGAATGGTGGCGATCTGTTTGATGAACAGGCCATCGCGCGCCATCGCGTAATAGACGCGCGGCGCGGCCATGATGTATGCAGCCAGGCTTCCGACCAGGCTTCCGGCCACGATGGCCGAGAATATCTGTCTGCCCGTTTGTCCGAAAAGAGCGAGGCCGATTTGCGCTGCAAAAGTCTGCGCGGCTGCGTCGTCTACCGGAACTTTCTCCAGCGGCACGAGGTAAAGAAAGGCGGCGCTCGTCAAAATATAAATGACCGTCACGACGAGAAGTCCCAGCAGCAAAGCGCGCGGCAGCGTTCGGGCAGGCGAGCGCACCTCGCCCGCGAGCTTCGTCAAATCCCACCACCCGGCGAAGGAGAAGAACCCGGCGACGCTTGCGCCAATCAGAGCGGGCAGAATCTGATCCGCGCCTGCCCGCCGAGCGGTGAACGGCATCAAATTGCCCCAGTCGCCAAGACCCGATCCGAATCCCCAGAAGACTATGAACAGCAGCAACCCGACCTTCAGCACCGTAAGCAGCATCATCAGCCGCGCGCCCAGGCGCACGCCGATAATATTCACCGCAGCAAGAACAAGAATTGTCCCCACTCCCAGAAACTTGATCGCCAATGGTGACAGCGGCGTGATGTTGCTGCTGTAGTTCGCCAGGCTGACGGCTAAGGCCGCCGTCAGCCCTGGATCGAGGACAAGCAGAAGCATCCAGCCGTAAAGGAAGGCGACGCGGGGGCCGTAAGCCTCGCGCAGATAGACGTAGCCGCCGCCCGCTTCCGGGAAACGAGTTGCGAGTTCGCCGTAACAGAGCGCGCCGCAAAGCGCTGCCAGCCCCATCACGAGCCAGACGACGAGCAACAACATCGGAGAGCCGAGCGACTTCGCCATCTGCGCCGGGTAAATGAAAATGCCCACCCCGATGACGCCACTAATGACGAGGGCAATCGCTGAACTGAGACCGAGTTGTCGCTTTAGTTCGACCTGTGCTGCCATATTTGAATTCAAAGGAATGATTGACTGTCAGGGCAGGGGCAAGTCCTCTTCCGGTTCAAGGTTTATCAATCACGGGTAGGAACAACTCCTGCTTCTACAGGATCACAAGTCGTTACTGGAATGCGGCGATGATGGCGCTGGCGAATTCGTCTGTATGGGCTTTCCCGCCGATGTCGCGCGTTCTCACGTTTCCTTCCTCAAACACTCTCAGCATCGCCAATTCTATTTTCTGCGCGGCATCGCGTTCACCCATGTGGCGGAGCATCAGAATAGAGCTTTGAAGGAGCGCGGTCGGGTTAGCAATGCCCTGTCCGGCGATGTCGGGCGCGGAGCCGTGAACGGCCTCAAAGATTGCGCCTAGCTCGCCGATGTTCGCGCCGGGCACAAGTCCTAAACCGCCGATGAGTCCGGCGCACAAATCGGACACGATGTCGCCGTAAAGGTTTTCGAGCAGCATGATATCAAATTGTTCGGGGCGCATCACGAGCTGCATACAGGCGTTCTCAACAATCTTGTCGTCGGCTTCGATCTCGGGATAGTCTTTAGAGACGTTGCGGAAGCAGTCCAGAAACAGTCCGTCCGACAGCTTCATGATGTTCGCCTTGTGGATGGCTGTGACCTTCTTGCGACTTTCGCGGCGCGCGTACTCGAAAGCGTAACGCGCAATGCGCGTCGAAGCCTTTTCGGTAATGACCTTGATGCTCTCGACAACACCGGGAACGACGACGTGCTCGATGCCGGAGTAGAGGTCTTCAGTGTTCTCGCGCACAACGACGAGATCAAGCTCGGGATAACGGCAGGGAACATTCGGCAAAGCGCGCACGGGGCGCAGATTGGCGTAGAGGTCAAGCGTTTTACGCAAGCCGACGTTGACGGACGTGAAGCCTTTGCCCACCGGCGTTGTGATCGGCCCTTTGAGCGCGATCTTGTTGCGCTTGATGGATTCGAGGAGGTCTTCGGGCAAGGTATTGCCGAACTTTTCCAGTGCTTGCGCGCCCGCGTAATGCGTTTCCCATTGGATGTCCACGCCAGTCGCCGCAATGATGCGCACGACCGCCGCAGAGACTTCAGGGCCGATGCCGTCGCCAGGGATGAGTGTGATAGTATGTTTCATAGTTAGTGGTCAATGGTCAGTAATCAGCAAATAGTAGCCATCTTAACTGATTGGTGACTGCTGATTACTGATTACCGCAAGAGCGTTGCAGCATCATACCAGCAAGTTTTAATCAATGCGACATCAGGGAATGTTGAAAGGCGCAGAGTCGGCGGATGTAATCGTCATTGGAGGTGGCGTCATCGGCCTCGCAATTGCGCGCTCACTCGCTTTGCGCGGAATCAGGCGCGTCGCGTTGATTGAGCGTGCGACGTTGGGCGCAGAAGCCTCCCACGCTGCCGCCGGGATGCTCGCGCCGCAGGCTGAGGCTGATGGCGCGGACGCCTTTTTTGAGCTGGCCTGCGCGAGCCGCGACCTCTACCCGGCATTTGCAGATGAATTACGCGAAGAGACCGGAATTGACATCGAGCTTGAAAGAACCGGGACTCTTTACCTCGCTTTCACGGAAAGGGATGAAGAGGAGATCGAGCATCGCTATAATTGGCAACGACGCGCGGGGCTTTTCGTAGAGCGTTTGAGCGCAGATGAGGCGAGGCATCTTGAGCCGTGTATCTCAGAGGAATTGCGCGGAGCTTTGCGCTTTCCGCTGGACGTACAGGTCGAAAATCGGCGTCTCATCGCTGCTCTTTCTACTTCGGTCAAACAACACGGCATCCGTCTTCTCACAGACGCACATGTCAAATCAATCATCATCGAGGGCAGAGTTATCGAGGGCGTTGAGACTTCCCGAGGCAACGTCCATGCGCCTGTGGTCGTCGTAGCGACCGGGGCGTGGACATCTTTGCTGGCTTCATCAAACAACAATTCGCTCCCCGTCCATGTCGAGCCTGTGCGCGGGCAGATGCTTTGTTTTGAGAGTAACCCACGTCTGGCGCGCCATGTGATTTACAGCCCGCGCGGTTACATCGTGCCCAGGCTTGATGGTCGGCTTCTCGCCGGCTCAACGACCGAGCGCGTTGGGTTTAATAAGTGCATGACGGGCGAGGGCGTTCACGCCATCACCGCGCACGCTCTTGAGATTGCGCCCGCCGTTGGCAGTTTGCCGCTCGTGGATTCATGGGCGGGACTGCGCCCTTGTACCGAAGACGAGTGGCCTGTCATCGGCGCGTGCGCCGAGACGCGCGGCCTCTTTTACGCGGCGGGACATTACCGCAACGGCATCCTGCTCGCGCCTTTGACGGGAGAGCTTGTGGCTGAACAAATCACGACGGGTAAGGCCGCACCTCTTATCAACGCTTTCAGCCCGGAACGTTTTCAGTGCGTCGGCGTTAATTGATTTATGGAAAACATTCGTATGAGAAAGATATTCGTTTTCACGCTCTTTATCTGCGCTCTTTCGCTTGCCTCTCTTGATGGCTTCGCGCAGGCGCGTCGAATCACTAAGCCGCCGCCATCCACCGCTCCGGCGGATGTCCGCGCGGCGTCCACGCTCTATGAAGAGGCTTCAGGTTACGCGGCGAGAATGTTTCAGGAGTTTCAAAGCAAGAAGCTGCCGTTTGATCCCAAGCTGCTCGAAAAAACCGTGCGGGAGCAGAAAGAGCTGGCCGCGCGCTATGCAGCCGAGCTGGTTGCGCGTTCGAACCTCTCCGGCGATGATTTTTATTACACCGGGCTGCTCTATCA
Organism: Acidobacteriota bacterium; assembly: GCA_013698055.1. GTDB lineage: Bacteria > Acidobacteriota > Blastocatellia > Pyrinomonadales > Pyrinomonadaceae > QHXM01. The sequence goes on along the minus strand of JACCVS010000136.1, from coordinate 4,201 downwards.
TCTCTCAGCCAACGAAGAGCGCACGCTTGAATTCCTGAAACGCTTTCTCGATCAGGACAAGCAGGCGGCGGGCGAGCGACCGCAGTTTGCCCGCTACATCGTCACGCTTCGCGCCGCGCAAATGAATCGCCTTGAAGAGGCTGAAACGGCTCTTGAGCGTTACCTGCACTTCGAGCCGCGCAAGATCAGCGAGCAGGTGACGATGGAAAACGCTCTCACCGGCGCTTATCGCAAGGCCAAGCAGATGGAGAAAGCGTCCGCGCACGCCGAAGAGGCTTTCAAATCGGCCAAGTCGTTGCAGGCAACCGCGAAGACCACGACCGCTGATCGTTTGCTTTATCTTTCGACAATTGCTCTGGTTGATATCTATCAGGAGATGAAGAAACCGGCGAGCGCCCTTCTGACGGTGCTGGAGGAAGTCCGCAAAGTCGCAATGGACGCTCCGTCTCCACGTTTATACGTTGATGCTACGGAAAAGCTCGCCGATGTGCTCATCGAGAGCAAGCGCAAGCCCGATGCCGTGAAGACAATCGAGGACGCCATCGTCTATACGAAAGCCAGCATCGCAGCGGAGAGTCAGCGTTATGTGCTTCAGTCCTTGCAGCGCAAGCAAAAACAGTTACGCCTTCAGGGAGAGATTGCGCCGGAGATTGTCATTAGTAAATGGGTAGAACAAGCGCCAGTGACGATCTCATCCTTGCGCGGTCGCGTGGTGCTGCTGGATTTCTGGGCAACGTGGTGCGGCCCGTGTCTCGCGGCCTTTCCGCATCTCAGGGAATGGCAAGAAAAGTATAAAGATAGCGGGTTGGTCATTCTCGGCATCACGAAATACTACGGGCACGGCAACGGGCGCGAGATGACGCCCGCAGAAGAGTTGAGCTTTATCGAACGCTTCAAGAAACAGTATGACCTCACCTACGGCGTGGCAGTGACGGAGACGGACAACAATCATCGCAACTACGGCGTCTCAGCAATCCCGACCGCCGTCCTGATAGATCGCCAGGGAGTCATTCGCCTGTTGACCACCGGCACGGGCGGCGGCAACGAAGCTGAGATTTCAGCGACAATTGAAAAGTTGATTGAAGAAAAGTGACGAAGAAAAGAAGTGATGAGCAATAAGTAGGAACAGGGTTTACTCATCATTCATCATTCATCACTGGTTATTATGCGAGCTTTCATCTACCGCGCTCACCTGTGGCTGGGAATCATCGTCGCTGTGCCCGTGCTGGCCTGGGCGTCGAGCGGATTGTTGTATGCCTGGCCGAACGCGGTTGAGGGCGGCGAAATTCAAAGCATTGATGCGGCGCGTATCCGCATCACCGCGCCAGACGCAATGAAGCTGGCGAATGATTTTGCGGGAAGAGAGTTGCCGACAACCGCTTTGACGCTTTTGATGCGCGAGGGACGTCCTGTTTACCAGTCAATTGGAGGAATGGGCGCTGATTCGCTTCTGATTGACGCGGAGACCGGAGCCGTCATCAAGACTCCGCCGCCCGGCGCTCTGACGCGCTATTTTCGACAGGCGCATTTCTATTTCTTCGCCGGTGGCTGGCAGATTTATCTGTTGATTGCGATGGCTGCGCTTGCCTGCGCCTCCGCTCTCTCCGGCATCTATCTGAACGTGACGCTGTGGCTTAACAAAAGAACCAGGAGAGCCTAAACTCTGGCACACGCCCTCAGTTTAGTCAGCAACCTCTGCTATACTGAGCGACATGTCCTGTGCTGGAATGGTTGGAACAGGCATTGGCCACGAAAGATTATGGAAGGAACGAACATCACCATCTGGGTCGCTTTTCTGGCCGGCCTGCTGTCGTTTCTCTCGCCGTGCGTTTTGCCGCTCGTGCCGGGATACGTTTCGCTCATCTCCGGCGTCAGCATAGACCACTTGAAGGACGGCAACGATTCGCGCAAGAACGCGCGCCGCGCCGTCATTCTCAATTCCATCGCTTTCAACATCGGCCTTTCGATGATCTTCCTGTCGCTCGGCGCGCTGGCAGGACTTTTAGGAAAGACGGTGACGGCCAATCCGTGGTTTCGGATCATCGGGGGCATCGTCATCATCGGCTTCGGGCTTCAGTTGATGGGGTTGTTGAAACTCAGCACGCTTTACAAAGACACGCGCTTTTTCTCGCAGCAAAAGCCGCGCGGGATGTTGGGTTCGATGACGCTGGGGATGGCTTTTGCTGCCGGATGGACGCCGTGCATTGGCCCAATCCTCGGCGGCATCATCGGGTTGGCGGCGACAAGCGGCGGTTGGAAAACAGGACTCTATCTTTCATGCTTCTACGCGGCGGGTCTCTCCGTGCCGTTTATGCTGACGGGCTTAGGGATTAACAAATTCTTAGGTTTCTACACGAAATTCCGCAAGCACCTGCACAAGGTCGAAGTCGTTTCAGGTGTAATGTTGATTTCCATTGGCCTGCTGGTTGCGACTGACAAGGTGTCTGTGCTGAACGCCTGGTTCTCTAAGTTCATACCGGATGCGGGAGCAATCATCAAGGTTGATGAGTCTAGCGCGCCGAACGCGACACCAGTTGAAGCAGGTAACTTGAAGCCTGCTCCCGAGATTGAGTTAAAGAAGATTTCAGGAGAAGATTTTCGTTTGAGCGATTTGCGCGGGCGCGTCGTCCTCTTGAATTTCTGGGCGACCTGGTGCATTCCCTGCCGCGAAGAGATTCCTGAACTCATTGAGATGCAGCATGATCTTGAGGCGCGGGGCTTAAGCGTTGTTGGCGTGATGTGGAAGGATTCCAGTTCGATTGACGAGATCAAGGCATATCAAAAAGAGATTAACCTGGACTACACCATTCTGCTCAACGGCGAAAGCATCGCAGATAAATTCGGCGGGATTCAGAGCGCGCCGACCACTTTTATCATTGACCGTGAAGGCAGGATTCGCCAGCAGATTTTAGGACAGCGCCAGCGCGCCACATTCGAGGCAGCCATTAAACCATTGCTTGATGAGGCGTCGCCCGCGACCGCTTCGAAATAATCCTGGTCAAAGTGATATAATCTCTTTGACCTCAAACGCAACTTCTCCCCGAAGCAAGGCTCAGCAGGAGAAATTAATCATGAAGAAACTTTTCATTCTCGTCGCTCTCATCTTCGCCTTCGTCCCTTCGATGGCGCGCGCGCAGGGCAATCACGAATACGCGCCGCTCGAAGAGAAGACGATCAATTACAAAGACTGGACGTTCAACAGTCTGGCGGACGGCAAGCCCGTCAATTTGCGCTCATTTGCGAAAGATAAGAAACTCGTCCTCGTCGTTTACTTCGCTCCGTGGTGTGGCAACTGGAAAAATGAAGCTCCCGTTGCGGCCATGCTCTACGAGAAATATAAAGGGCATGGTCTGGACGTAATCGGCGTCAGCGAATATGCTCCGCGCGCGGATTCCGTGGCTTTCTTCGGTGCGTCGGGATCGCCTTACATGGTCGTCTCTGAATCCGAATCGCGCGAAGCCCGCGATAAGACCTCGCACTACAATTATCGCCAGACGACGGGCGACACGCGCCGCTGGGGTTCGCCCTACAATATTTTTCTCGAACCCGCGAAGCTGAGCAAGACGGGCGACGTGCTGACGGAAAAAGCCTGGGTCGTGGGCGGCGAATTGATCGAGGCCGATGTCGAGAAATTCATCCGCGAGCGTCTCGGGTTGGATAAGTCGGAGATGAACAAGAAAGCTGCGCAGGACTTCAAGCCTGAAACCGGCAAGGACAAGTTGGTGAAGGCGACCAGCAGTAGCGCCTCGACCACAACTCAATGCACCACTGAGAACAGCAAAAAGCAGTAGCTCATCAATCGCGCATGGTCAGCCGGAGGGATAACATCCTGACTGCTGACCATGCGCAATTTACGAACCTTCTTTCTCTCGCCTTCATCCTTCATCTCTGCTTCTGCTAAGATGGCGCGCTTTGCAATCATCCCGTTTCTTAATTCGAGCGCCAATCAAACATGAAACTTCGCATCCTTTATCACGGCCACTGCTTTGACGGAGTGGCTTCGGGCACCGTCTTCACCAGATTTTACAAGTCGCACGTGAACCCTGAAGCCGATATTGAATACACCAGCCTGCTGCATCGCCCCGGCTCGCTCTTTGACGAAGAGATGTTCGACGGCGACGAGAACGCCATTGTGGATTTCAAATACTCAACTTCCGCTCATTTGACATGGTGGTTCGATCATCATCAATCAGCATTTCTC
>JACCVS010000125.1 GCA_013698055.1 Acidobacteriota bacterium | reverse complement strand
TTCCCGACCATCGGAATGTGGACATAACGCATCCCGAGGGATTCGACGATTCGCTTCTCATAGTCTTTCGGTTCGTCCTGCAAATCAACCACGGTGTTGATGCCGATCGCCTTCAACGATTCATAATCCTTCTCTTTGGGCTGCGCTCCGCGATAGAAGCGCTCGTCCATCTGCCCGAAATTCTTAATTTTGACGTTTGAGAAATCGGCCTGCTGCGAGGATTGAGCAGCCGCCATGACAGCAAAGGCGAAGATTGAAACGAGGGTAGCAAGCACGCGACGAAAACTGTTTCGATTCATATTCATTCGATATTCTCCAGAAGTCAGCACGATAAGAAATCAGTCGAAAACCGGTAAAACGTTAGTGGAGGATTAAGGAAACTGCCAGCAATTATTCTGAAGACGCCAGATGCTTTTGATTTAATCAAAAGATCAACAGCGAGGCTCTCTTAATTCTTAAGGAACCTTCGCCGGTTCTGGCAAGCACTCAGAATGTCAATGTGACTGTATCGTGTTCATTCGCTAACTTACCCGTTCAACGTACAGTCACAACGTCTCATCGAACGCAGGAATTGAGATTCTAAAACGATCGTTCAGGTTGTATTTTGTTCTTCCCCTCAGAAGAATATGAAGCAACAATTCCCGCTCATTTAACGGGTATTACAACTCGCCTGACGTGCCCCGCGAAAAGTTTTTGCGAAACAAATTTATTGCCCTTTCGCAAATTTTCAGGTTGGGCTAATGAGCCGGAAAATTAAAGCCCCGGCAGGGTCCGCTACTGCCGGGGCGTCGCTTCAGAGCCGTGGTAGGGGTGTTTTTGCCAGCCCTGATGCGTCTCGTATGTGACCTGTCGGGCGACAGGAGAGACACGTCAGGGTTTGAGGGAGGGCTTCCCCTTACGGGCGCATGAGGTAAATCTCAAAGACGTTGGCGGTCTGCCATTCCTTCCATTTGCGCTTACTCTATGACAGCCACAAACATGCTTTGAAAAACCGGGGTTGTGCTAATGAAGCTATGTGCTTGGTTTCCTTTAGCCCCCCACAACCCCGTGACCCACGTTGCCAGTAAAGAGTGAGCGAAGGATAAGCTCCGGTTGCTAACAAAGGGTTAAGGCCGGATTAAATCTCGGTAAAGATAGAGATTAAAATTATCAACCGCGAATGTTGATATTGCGCGCCCTATTCCTGCTCAAGTATCGCCTTGGCCTTCAGCAGGTCTTGCTGATGCTCTTCGCTAACCGTCGGGTAGCTCAGGTTCAGAGACGCCAATTTACTGATAATCACGTCGGCGACAGCCGTGCGCATGAACCACTTGTTATCGGCGGGAATAATGTACCAGGGAGCTTCTGCGGTGCTGGTGTGGTTGAACGTGTCTTCGTAAGCCGTCATGTAATCGTTCCAAAAACTGCGCTCCTTAACATCGTTCAAAGAGAATTTCCAGTTCTTCTCAGGCGTGTTGATGCGCTTGAGAAAGCGGCTGCGCTGTTTATCTTTGGAGACGTTGAGAAAGAATTTAAGAACGACGATGCCGTTGCGGGTCAGGAAACGCTCAAAGTTATTGATCTCTTCAAAGCGTCTCTGCCAGATGTTTTCAGTTTTCGCTTCGGGCGGCAATTGCTGCGAGTTCAAAATCTGCGGGTGGACGCGCACCACCAGCACCTCTTCGTAGTAAGAGCGATTGAAGATGCCGATGCGCCCACGCTCGGGCAGCGATTTTGTGCTGCGCCAGAGGTAATCGTGATCCAGTTCTTCCGCTGATGGAGCTTTGAAAGAGAAGACCTGGCAGCCTTGCGGGTCAACGCCTGACATGACGTGCTTGATCGTGCTGTCTTTGCCCGAAGCGTCCATCGCCTGAAAGATAATCAGCAGCGAGTAAGTATTCTGTGCATACAGCACATCCTGATAACTTGCCAGCCGCAAAACATCTTCCCGCAGCTTGGACTCCGCCTGCTCTTTGTTCTCAAACTCCCCTGTATAATCCGGGTCGTAATCTTTAAGCTGAATCGTCTTGCCCGGCGGCACTAAAAAATGGTCGTGATTCATTGGCCTCCACGCTCCTGTCTGGCTTGAGATATCTGAAGGAGAATGCCACGTATTCAGCGCTTGTCAAGTTATCAATTAACATGGATAGAAACGGAAAGTGGTGTTGAGCTGCAAGCGCGTCGTCGGGCGATTGGGAGACACCGATAATGTTGCTCAATATCCGGGCTGTTGAAAGCCACACCGCCCTCTGTGGAGACAGCGGTGGTGATGACCGCCGGATAAGTGGTAAAGGATTGCCCTTGAATTGAAAAAGACGGGACGATAGGGAAGGCGCGCAACAGAATTCAGGAGTCAGAATGAAAACGGAAAGTGGTTTCAGCCTTTCATTCTGTATTCTGATTCCTGAATTCCGCCTTTTCTTAATCCTCTGTTTGCCTGTAAAATTGAGCGACATTATGCCGTTACTGAAAATTACAGATGCGAGCGGTCGTCAATGGCAGTACAACCTGATTCCGCAGGCCGCTTGTACCATTGGCCGCGCGCCGGACAACTGCGTCGTGCTGGACGATCCGCGTGCCTCGCGCCACCACGCGCACATCAGGTTCGACGATCCCACGTACACAATCGTTGACGGCGTCATGGTGAACGGCGAGGCGCGGCGCAGCGCCAACAAACTCTTCGTCAACGGCGAAGCGCGCTACGAACATCCGATGAAGGATGGAGATCGTGTCACCATCGGCGCGAGCACTCTTCGCTTTGAGCAACAGAGAGAAGAGCGCACCACGGACGTTCGCTATGACGACAAGCCTTTGGGACATACTCAGCTTCTCATCTCCGCCAACGACGTGATGTCCACCGTGCTGAAGACGAGCAAGCCGCCTACTCAGACCGTGCCTTCTGCGCGCGATAAAGAAATGGAGGCCTTGCAGCGCAAAGCCAACATCCTCGCCGAGCTTTACGAGATGAGCAAGACGCTCGGCTCGGTCTTTGATCTCAACGCCATTTTCGCTAAAGCAACTGACATCATCTTCCGCTCCACCCCAGCCGACCGCGTGGTCGCTTTGCTCGCCGAGGGAATAGTTGGCGATGGCGACGAGGATGTCGAGTTGGTTCCCATCGCCACGCGCGCCCGCGACGAGAAACTGGACGCGCACGCTAAAAAGCTGACCATCGGTCGCACGATTACGCGCAAGGTGATGAAAGATCGCGTGGCGCTCCTGTCACAGGATGCGGCTGCCGAAGCGATGTTCGCGGGTGTGGAATCCATCGTCTCGCAGGGCGTGCGCTCGACCATCTGCGCGCCGCTCATCGCCGAATCAGGCGTTCACGGCGCGCTCTATGCTGACCGTTTAGACCCGTTCGCGGCCTTCAAGCCCGACGATCTCGAATTGATTACGGCAGTCGCAGCGCAAACCGCCATTGCGGTCGAGAATGCGCGCGCGCACGAGCGCCTCGCCCGTGAAGAAGTCGCCCGCGCCAACTACGGGCGATTCCTTCCCGAGTACGTCGTTAAGCAGATGCTCGAAAACCCTGAATCGTTCAAGCTCGGCGGCGTCAATCAAGTCATCACCGTGCTCTTCGCTGATATCCGTGGCTTTACGCGGCTCTCCGAACACGCCAATCCTGAGAAGGTCGTGCAATTGCTCAACAAGTATTTCTCGGCGATGACGGACATCATCTTCGCGCATGGCGGGACGCTCGACAAATATCTCGGCGACGGCCTGATGGCGCTCTTCGGCGCGCCCACCGCAACGCCGCAGGATGCGACGAACGCCGTTAATGCGGCGGTCGCCATGCAGCGACGAGTCATTGGCATTAACCAGGAACTGCGCGCCGAAGGTCACAACGAGATCGGCATCGGCATCGGCCTGCACACAGGCGAAGCAGTCGTCGGCTACATCGGCTCCGAGCGTCGTTCGGAATACACGGCCATCGGCGACACGGTCAACACCTCTTCGAGACTCGAATCGAATTCCAAAGCCGGGCAAATCCTCCTCAGCGATGCGACAGCGCGCGCCGCCGTCAGCCGCTACCCGCTCACGCAACACGAGCCGATCTATGTCAAGAATCGCGCTCAGCCCGTGCCACTCTTTGAAGTTGAGTGGGAATCCAGCAAGTCGCCGGGCGATGCTCTGGTAGACTCTGTTGACAACCAGGCAAACGGATAAATTCAGTAACAAGTGGCGAGTGAGAAGTGACGAGTTAAAGCACGTTCTTGCTCCTCACTTGTCACTCGCCACTTGTCATTTTGTTTTTCTATGGGTTCTTTCATGAACAGAACGCGTGCCTTCGTGGGGCTGGATGCGCTGCGTAAACTCGTCTCCGATTCGATGGCGATAGACATGGGATCGGCTGTGACGATTATCAGCGTGCGTGGTCGCGGCGTGGTTGTTGACGAGCCTTCCGTCATCGCTGTCAACAAGATTACGGGTGAGGTTGTTGCCGTTGGGCGCGAAGCTCGACAGATGCAGGGACGCGAGGCACGCGATGTAATCGTGATTGCGCCTCTGGTTGACGGTGTGGTGGCAGATTTTGAGCGGACGCAGGCGATGCTCGACCGCTTCGTCCGAAATGCGCGGAGCGGCATCTCGCATTTCAGCCGCCGCGCCGTGATGAGTGTTCTGTCCGGTGTGACGCAGGTCGAGCAGCGCGCCCTGTTGAGCGCAGCCGAGCACGCGCACATCGGGCGCGTTTACATGGTCGAAGAGGGATTGGCGGCAGCCATCGGCGCAGGCGTCAGCCCCAGCGACGAGCGCGCTTCAGCCGTCGTTGACATCGGCGGCAGCACGACCAATGTAGCTGTCGTTGCGAATGGCTCAATCGTTCACGCTAACGCCGAAAGAGTAGGAAGCTCGGACATTGACGCGGCGATCATGGATCGCCTGCGCCGCTATCGGGGATTAACTATCGGCATCCCGACTGCCGAGCGTTTGAAGATGGAACTGGGATCAGCTGTTCCGCCCGACGACCCGGCGCAGAGCATCACCATCAAGGGGCGCGACGTGCAAACGGGCAGCCCCGGAGCGATAGAAGTAACGGCTGAAGAGGTCTATGGATCAACGCAGGCCGTGATGCGTAAAGTCGCCGACGCCGTGCGCGAAACTCTCGCAGACCTTCCCGCAGAGGTTGCCGCAGACCTCCATGATCGCGGCATCATCCTGACTGGCGGCGGCTCTTTGCTCAAGGGTCTGGAGGAGTATTTAGGAACCGAAACGCGGCTCAGCGTGCGCGTCGCCGACGAGCCGCGCTTCGCCACCGTGCGCGGCCTCATGCAACTGTTTGATGAGCCGCTTTTGTTGCGCCGTGTCACACGCAACGAACCGCCTCCATTGATTGATGCGGAAGCCAGAGCGTTTGAGAACTGAGCGTGTTCTCGACGGCTCGGGTTTACTCGTGACAAATAATTTGCGCTTGATTGAAAGGAATAATTAAGGTGAGCGAAAAACAGGTAGATGCCGATTTGATTCTTCGGCTTTACGAAATCAGGCGTGAAGAGGCCATGCGAAGGGCGCGCAATTGGTTTATGAGTGACTTCAATCCCGGAAGTATGCAGGACGTTTTCACCGTCATGATTGGCAAACATAGCGCGGATTTCAGGATGGTCGCGTCATACTGGGATATGGCCGCGACGTTCGTCAATTTTGGAGCCATTGACGAGGAGATGTTCAACGACATCAATTCGGAGCATATCGCCATCTACGCGAAGCTCCGACCATTCTTAGCTGAGATTCGCGCGGTGCCGGGTGTCCCGCCGTATTTGTACTTGAAGAATCTTGAGCCGCTGGTGCTGAGGATGCCTGACGCGCAGCAGCGAATCGCGGCGATGGAGCAATTTATGAAGAGCCGCGCCGAAGCGCGTGGGAAAGATATCACGCGAGTCGCTGCCGCTGGTGAAGAATAAGGGCGACGAACGGCAAAGTTAAATTACGGAAGACTGTTTCGTGAGCATCGGCAAGTTAATTCATCGGCAGATTTCGGTGGCGCGCGTCTATGGCATCCCGGTGCGGATAGACTATCGCTGGTTCGTGGTCGTCGGCGTGAGCGTGTGGCTGGTCTCGATGAGTTTGCAGAAGGGGATTCGCGGACTGCCGCCGGTTGAGCCTGTAGTGGCGTGGGTACTCGGCGTCATCACAACTCTGGCGCTCTTTCTCTCCGTCTTCGGACACGAGCTTTCGCACGCGCTGGTCGGGCGCATGGAGGGAATCGAGATCGAAGAGATCGTGCTGCACCCATTCGGTGGCCTGACGCGGTTCAAACATGAGCCGGAGACGCCAGGGGCGGAGTTTCGCATAGCAATCGCTGGCCCGGCGGCGAGTTTTCTGTTTGCGGTGCTGTCCTTCGGCGCATACCAGATCGCTCTCGTTGGCGGCTATCGAATGGCCGCCGCGATTCTTTTCTTCATCGGCGCGGGTAATCTGCTGCTCGCGGTCTTCAATCTTTTACCGGGCTACCCGCTCGATGGCGGGCGCGTGCTGCGCGCTCTGCTCTGGCGCAGGCGCGGCAATATCACCGAAGCGACGCGCATCGCGGGACTGTGTGGGATTTTCATCGCAGTCACGCTGATCATCATCGGCATCTACATGGCCGTCTCGCCGAAAGTGCAAGGGACGCTCTCCGGTTTGTGGTCTGTGCTGGTCGGGCTGTTTCTCTTCGACGCGGCTGCCGGTGTTGTTAAGCATGCGCGCAACATGAAACAGGCGACGGTGGCCGATACGATGAGCGCGCCCGTCGCGATTGAGCCTGATGTGCTCATCAGCCACTTCGTTGATACGATTCTGCCGATGCATCGCCGTGTCAGTTTTCCGGTGGCGAAGGGGCGGCAACTGCACGGCATCCTCGCGCTCGAAGATTTGAAGTCCCTCCCCCGAGAGCGTTGGCGACAGACGCGCGCGCGCGACGTGATGCGCCCGGTGGATGACACGCTTTTCGTTGAATCTTCGGCAACGATGGCCCGCGCAGACGAAATCATGCAAAGCAACGGCGTCGGCTCGGTCGCCGTCGTTGACCACACAGGACAACTCGTCGGCTTCCTTCAACAAGGCAGGCTCAAGAAGGTAAAAGTTCGTAAATAGTAAATGGTAAATCGTGAATAGTAGTTGAATCTGTTTACCATTGACCATTTACTATTCACTAACTTTTGCCTTATCTAAAAAATTCCCCCATAATCCATACGGAGTTCCCGTTTCCTATATAAGGAGATAACACTATCTATGTTAGCAGTGCTTGGAGCACTCATTGCTAATGGTCTAATCACGGTTCTGAAGTTTGCGGCGGCGATCATGACAGGTTCTTCCGGCATGATGGCCGAATCTTTGCACTCACTGGCCGATACGACCAATCAGGTCTTTTTGCTGCTGGGGCTGCGCTTCTACAAGCGCCCGGCATCGGAAAAGCATCCGTTTGGCTATGGCAAGGAACGGTTTTTCTGGTCGTTCATCGCCGCCATCTTTATTTTCGGCGTCGGCGCGACCTACGCGCTTTACGAAGGTTTCCAGAAGCTCACGCATCCTCACGCGCCGGAAAATCTGGCGTGGGCTTACTGGGTGCTTGGCATCTCCTTCGTCCTTGAATCCGGGTCAATCGCGCTGGCGATCTGGCAAGAAGTGAAAGAAGCGCATCACGAGGGATTGACGTTCAGAGAGTATTTGCGCGAGTCGAAAGACCCGACGGCCAAGACTGTGATATTTGAGGATTCGGCAGCGTTACTCGGTATCGTCATTGCGTTCATCGGCATTTACCTGACAGACATGCACGCGGGGCCGGGGGACGGAGCTTACTGGGACGGGGTCGCTTCGATGACCATCGGCGTCGTGCTCGCCATCGTCGCGTTCGTGCTGGCGCGCTCGTCGCGCGGGCTGCTTCTCGGTGAAGCCGCAACGCCGAAATCAGTCGCAGCGATTCGCAGCGCCATTGAGAGCCACCCGAACGTTTGCGAGGTGATAGAGCTGTTGACGATGCATCTTGCGCCGAAGCAGATTCTCATCAACGCACACATCAATTTGCGCGACGATCTGGCGACAGATGATATTGAGAACGCTATCGAAGAAATTGAAGAATTGATTAAACGCGCCGAGCCTAAAGTTGACATGATTTTTCTGGAAACCGCGCGTGAGAGCAAGACTGAAGAGAAAGAGCCTATCCCGCAACACATAGGCTGAGCCGATTGCGGAATGCGGATTGATTAAGACAATCCCGCAGTTTTTAAATCCGCAATCCACAATCCGCAATGCTATTACTTCTGCCATACAGCGAATACCTTGGAAGACTGGGCGACCCGCGCAACATTGCGGACATCGCGCTGGTCTTTCTCATCGTGTATGCAGTCTTGAAGCTGGTGCGTGGGACGCGTGCTGCGCCGATGGCCGCTGGCATTGCTTTCATACTGCTGCTTTACGGATTAGCAGTCAGCCGTGATTTGGCGACGTTGGAATTTATCCTGCGCGGCGGGTTGATCTACATCGGCGTCGCCATCATCGTGCTCTTTCAATCGGAAATCAGGCAGGCGCTCATCTCCTTCGGCAATAGCGTGCAGATGCCTTTCACCCGGCGTCATCGCGGGCAGTTTGGCGAGGGCGTTTACGATGAGATCGTGCTGGCCGCAACCACGCTTGCTTCGACGAAGACAGGCGCGCTCATCGTCATCGAGCGCGGCGTCGGCTTGAAGAACGTGACGGACGGCGGCGTCAAGCTCGAAGCCGAGCTCAGCTACGACTTGCTGGTCACAATCTTTAATCCCACGACGCCGCTGCATGACGGCGCGGTCGTCATCCGTCGTCACCGTATCGCCGCCGCCGCGTGCTTTCTGCCGCTGACATTGAATCCGCGCCTCTCGAAAGACCTCGGCACGCGCCATCGCGCCGCCATTGGCATCACGGAGGATTCCGATGCGGTGGCCGTTGTCGTCTCCGAAGAGACGGGGCTGATTTCTTTCGTCGAAGGCGGTCAGATCAAGCGCGGGCTGGACGCGACCAAGCTGCGCGCCGCCGTCTTCCACGCCCTCGAAACCCCCGCCGCAAAATCTGCGCGCGCCAGAGAGAGCAAGCCCGCGGAAGCGGAAACTGAAGAAGCAATGACAACGTAAAGCAGAATTCAGGAGTCAGAATCCAGAAGTCAGAATGAAAGGCTGAAACCGTTTTTATTCTGATTTTCTTTTCTCCTGGATTCTGGATTCTGAATTCTGACTCCTGCTCTTGAGTATGTCTTTTCGTGAAATAGATGAAGAGGTGAGACGACCGGTGCGAACGCCGCAACGGGCGGAGCGCTGGCTGCGCGCGATCTTCATCGAAGATTGGGGCACGAAGTTGCTGGCGCTTCTGATCTCGCTTGTGCTCTGGTACGGCGTGACCGGACAGCGCAAGCCGACAACGATTCGTGTGCCCCGCGTACCTCTCAATTTTCGTTTGCCAAGCAATATGGAGATTAGCAATGAGCCGCGCTCCGATGTTGAAATCACCTTGACGGGCAGCAAGCGTGCGCTGGATACCCTCAACGTGCGCGATCTTGTGGCAAACGTTGATGTCAGCGATTTCAATCCGGGCGATCATAGTGTGCTGCTGACGTTGGAGCGCGTCACGATGGGTTTGCCCGATGGAGTGCAGTACGGCGATATTCAGCCCAACAGCGTGCAACTCAGACTCGAACCGCGAGTCGAGCGCGAGGTTGAAGTTGAAGTACGTCGCTCCGGCAGCGTTGCCGAAGGCTACGAGTTGCGGGGCATCACCGTTACTCCTGACAAAATCAATGTGCGCGGGCCTGCCAGCCATCTCGACGCTTTACAGAAAGCGCTAACCGAGGTTGTCTCGCTTGACGGGCGCAGGGAAAGTTTCACCTTGCCGCAAGCGGCCATTGAGATTTCCGACAAGAAAGTTGATTTGATTGAGGCGAGCGTGAGCGTCACCGTGGAGATTGGCGAGCAGCGCATCGAAAAAACTCTCGGCGGCGTTAGTGTGAGCGCAAGCGACGGCGCACAACTCAGACCTGAGACGGCAAGCATCATTGTTTACGGCGAGCGTTCCGCGGTTAACCAACTGCGTGCCGAGAATATGAAGCTCATTTTAGAGGTTGCAGAGGATGGATCATTCAAGCCTCGCCTGGAAATACCAACTGAGCTGCAAGGCCGCATCGAACTGCGCTCCACAAACCCGGCGTTATTCACCAGAAGATCGTTTTTCTAACACGCTTTCAGGGAATAGAAGATAGATGGCAAGACTTTTTGGCACAGATGGGATGCGCGGAGAAGCCGGGAAATTTCCGCTCGATGCCCAAACAGTGCGCGTCACGGGGCGCTCGTTGGCGCGTCAACTCGCCGCACGGATGGCAAGAGGAGGAGCGCCGTGCATCGTGACGGGGCGCGACACGCGCGAGTCAGGCTCCTGGATCGAAGATGAGTTTATTGCCGGGGCGCGTGAAGCCGGAGCGCAGGTTCAGTCCATAGGCGTCATCCCGACGCCGGGCGTGGCTTACCTCGCGCGCACTCTGCCTGCTGAAGCGGGAGTCGTCATCAGCGCCTCGCATAATCCGTATCAGGATAACGGCATCAAGATTTTTGCTCCTTCAGGCCGCAAGCTGGATGATGCGACCGAGCGACTTATCGAAGCCGATATTGAAGCGGAAAAGGGAAGCCCCGGAGCGAAAGCGGAAATTGCGGCCACGCCCGTAGATGATGCGGAAGCGCACGATGCTTCCGCCCTGAAAGAGCGTTATTTGAATTTCCTTGCCGGAGAGATTGGGAATGACCTCTCACTCGATGGCCTCAGTATAGTGATGGATTGCGCTAACGGCGCTGCTTTTGAGCTTGCGCCCGCGCTTTTCAAACGTCTCGGCGCGCGGGTCATAGAGATTAACGACAAACCCGACGGACGCAACATCAATCGGGATTGTGGCTCGCTCCACATCGAGGGCTTGCGGCAAAAGGTGTTGGATGAGGGCGCTGATCTGGGCGTCGCATTTGATGGCGATGCTGACCGCGCGCTCTTCGTTGACGCGAGGGGAACTTTTGTTGACGGAGACGCGACGCTCTGGGTGATGGCGCAATACCTGGACGCTCGGGGACAACTGGACAATCATGTGGTCGTCGCCACTGTGATGAGCAACCTCGGTTTGGAGAAAGCTCTACAGTCAAAGAATTTGCGCCTGCTGCGGACGGACGTTGGCGACAAGTACGTGCTTGAAGAACTCATGCGGACGAATGCCGCGCTCGGCGGCGAACAATCGGGACATCTCATCTTTCCTCGCTTGAGTTTGGCCGGAGATGGAATGATGACGACGCTGTGCCTCTTGCGCGCGCTGCGTGAAAGCAAAATGGGGCTTGAGGAATTGACGCGCGGCTTCACACGTTACCCGCAAGTGCTAGTCAACGTGCGCGTGCGCGAGAAACGGCCATTCGATGAAGTCGAGGCAATCTCGCGGGCAGCGCGAGCGACTGAGGAGCAACTCGGCGAGACTGGTCGCCTGCTTCTACGCTATTCCGGGACAGAGG
>JACCVS010000103.1 GCA_013698055.1 Acidobacteriota bacterium | reverse complement strand
AAACTTGATCGAATCCCGCACCGAAGGCATCCGCGCTATCCGGCGTCTCTTGAGCGGAAGCGAAACGCAGGCGCACGCTGATCGTTTCTCCGGGATTAACGGTCAGATCATAATGGGCTGCCGCCTTCGTTCCACGCTGTTCAGAATTCACGGCCTCGCGCGAGCCATGAATGACATATTCGTGAAAGGCGTCTTTGACGAATGGCTGTTCGTTGGCGACTCCGAAAAGCTTGAAATTATTCGTCTCATTTTCTGTGAAAAGCAATTCGGGCGCGCCTTCGCAGTAAAGCAGGCGACGACCAAGGCTTTCATGCTCCAATTCAATTAAAGCGAAATCCGATTCATCGTCTCCTTGCTTCACCATTTGGCGCAGCTCCGGACGTGGAACGCCATAACCCCATGACCAGCGATTGCGGAACCAGATAGTCGGCAGCAGGTGCAACTCTGCGGCTTCACTGCCGCGGTTGACCACGGTGATGCGAATCAGAATGTCTTCAACATCTGCCTTCGCGTATTCGACAAAAACATCGAAATACCTGTCTTCATCGAAAACGCCGGTATCGAGCAATTCGTATTCGGTTTTATCCTTGTCTTGAGGGCGATTCTCCTCGATCAGTTTTTCATAAGGGAACGCAGCCTGCGGGTATTTGTAAAGATACTTCATGTAGGAATGCGTCGGCGTGGAATCGAGATAAAAATAGTATTCCTTGACATCCTCGCCGTGATTGCCTTCCGTCCCACCTAAACCGAAGACTCTCTCTTTCAGAATAGGGTCGCGCCCGTTCCAGAGAGCCAGAGCGAAGCAGATTTGCTGGTGACGATCACAAATGCCCGCGATGCCATCTTCATTCCAGCGATAGGCACGCGAGCGCGCATGATCGTGAGGAAAGTACTCCCACGCTGAACCGTCGGCACTGTAATCTTCGCGCACCGTTCCCCAAGCTCGCTCGCTGAGGTACGGCCCCCAACGCTTCCAGTAGGCCACGTGCTCGCGTGAGTCTTGAAGCCTTCTTTCCTCGGCAGTTATTAAGGAAGAATTGCTCTCCGGTGGTTGTTTGTCGCTCATCATATTTGTGATTTCATCTTAAGCCTTATCTGTTAGAATTCGCAGCATTCGGTAGGAGTTAAAGCTATGGCGAAAGTTCGTATCATTCCGAAGACCGGGCTGCAAAAGCAGTGCTGCCGCTGTAAGATTATTAAAGACACGAGCGAATTTCACCGTTCTGCTCCCAGGAAAGATGGATTACAGCTTTATTGCCGTGCCTGCAAAAAAATAATTGATGAAGAGCATTATCAACGAAATCCCCGGCGTAACCATGATCGCACCGCTGAGTATCGACTAAGAAATAAAAAATGGCTTTATGAGTATCTCAGTACGAAACAGTGTGAATGGGAAGGCTGTGCCGTGAATGATCCTGATATGCTTGTCTTTGACCATTTGAACCCGCATGAAAAGCGTGAGCACGTTAGCGTAATGGTGCATAATCCCTGGGGCTTGAAAAGCATTCAAGAGGAAATAGCGAAGTGTCGCGTGTTATGTGCTAACCATCATCAGAAGCACACAATTCAACAATTTGGCTACAAGAAATATCTGTCGAAGATTGAAGGTTAGAAGAAGTTTGCCGTATAACTGATAGACAGTCATACGGCAATGGAATTCTGGAGCCACCTGTCAGAGTCGAACTGACGACCTTTCGATTACGAATCGAACGCTCTACCAACTGAGCTAAGGTGGCATTAGCTTGCGAAGGCGACAATATACGGACGCGCCGCGCGCACTGTCAAGAGAAGCGCGCCGGAGAATCAAAGGGAGGATGAAAGGATGGCTAAGGATAAGAATCTGGGAAAGCTTAAGAGCCGTTTTGAGGTTCAGGGCGGAATCGTCAACGAGTTCGATTTTCATCTGAACAAGGGGGCGCTCACCGAGGAGGAACAGAATCGCTTTGCACGAAAGGAAGAAGAGCAAGCCTTGCGCGAAGCGGAGGCGGATGGAGAGGAGCCGCAGTCACCGCAAACTGAGGCCGAGCGCATCGCGCAAATGATGGCTGATGCGCGGGAGAAGGCTGAGAAGAATTTGAAGAAAAGAGAGAAGCGGGAGGGGAAAGCCGCTTCGACAACTGCGCGTAAGAGTGCCGGAGCAGGGAAGAAGGCCGCCGGTAAAAGCTCGAAGGGTGTAGCAGGCGGAGGTGGAACCAGGGAGAGTGCTGTGATAAAGGGAGTGGGCGGCGCAAAGAAGGGTGCCGTAAAGAAAACGGCTGCTAAAGATGGAAAGAAAGCCGCAGCTAAGAAGACGATCAGACCAGGCAAAGTGTCTGCGAAAAAGTCTGACAATAAAAGTGTCGTCGGAAAAGCCAGCGGCAAGAAGGGCGCGGCGGAGAAGAGAGTCGGGCGCGGCAGGTAATCCACCGCGAGTGGAATGGTCAATCAAACACCGAACAAGGAGTCAAACTGAATGTCAGAAAAAATGAAGAGTGTTAATGAACCGCGGCGCGATGATGGCGCGGCGGCGGATCAGGCCAGAAACAACGAAGAGAATGAGCTTGAGGCCGAGCAGGAATCAGCGGCGGCGATGGATGCGGATGTGCCGCAGCCGCCGGGAGCGGATCAAACTACCGAAGGCCAGCCGTCGTAAAGCAAGTGGCAGCAGGCAGCGTGCAGTTTGTAGCAATGGCAGACGGAGAACGCGGTGAGTGAGGGAAACCTTTCTCGCCGCGTCCGCGTATTTACAGCCTCTTCCAGTGGTAATGGTTTCAGATAGAGAAGAAAATCGGGTACGATATGCCCGCACTTATTTAATCTCGCTCTCCCCGGCGACCTCTACTTTTGTCCAACTGAAAACCCATGAAAATTGATTCCCATTCCAGACGAAAACTTTATTTGATTTCTCGGTCAATCAAGCAAAAACGCAGGGCAGCAGTTTTCGCTTGCATTATGTTGCTTGCGGCGTGTGCTTCTGTCACGCAACTCTCCGCGCAGGGAAAGAAAAGCGCGGTGGGGCGTTCGCAGAAATTGCAATCCCCGGAAAAGATCGTCGGCGAGTACCTGAAAGCGACGGGCGGAAAGAAGCGCCACGCCGGGATTAAAGATGCGACATACGAGTGGACAATTCAACTGAAGGATCAATCAATGGGAACCGCGCGCAGCCTTAAGAAAGCTCCCGTCTCGACGCGCACAGATATGAAATTCGGCAACGGCGAGATCAATAGCGCGGTCACTTCACGATCCGCCTGGACGCGCGACCTGGACGGGGCACAGCGAACGCTGACCGACGCGGAAGCGGGCGCGGCCAAGTTGCAATCCGCTCTCGAAGCCAGCCGGTTAGTTGACTACAAAAAGCTGAACGTGCTGGCGCGCACAGTGGGATGGGACGAATCCTCCCCCGAGCCTGCATACGTCGTGGAGTTCTCGACCAAAGAAGGCGCGCGACTTCGGTACTCTTTCAGCGCGAAGAGCAAGTTGCTGTTAAAGACTGTGGATGAAGCGCGCGGGATGACCGTACACTTCGGCGACTACCGAACTGAGAGCGGGGTGCTTGAGCCGCATCGCGTTGAGCTTAAGACTAATGGTATGGATGCTGCGACTTTTCTCTTGAAGTCGGTGAGCTACAACGCGGGGTTGAGCGATTCTCTTTTCGATCCACCGTCGGCGGAGACGCTGGATGTCGCGAAGCTCTTGCAGGAAGTGGAAGAAAACCAGAAGGAGATAGATGAGCGCGTCTCCGATTATTCCTTTACGGAGAAGAGAATCGAGCGCGAGATTAACGACAAAGGCGAGGTCAAGAAAGAGAAGGCGACAGTCTATGAAATTTATCCTTTGCCGGGAGGCGGGTCTTTTTACAAATTGATT
>JACCVS010000049.1 GCA_013698055.1 Acidobacteriota bacterium | reverse complement strand
TCGACATCAATCTGACCATAGACGGTTTGCTTCTCCTGATCGAAGCGTAAGGAGATGTTGGCCTGCGCCCAGCCCTGAAAACGCTGGCAACCGAACAGATTCTTGCTGCCGGTGAAGGCCAGCGGCGCGATGATCTTGCCGCCTGTGAAACGCACGCCCGTCTTGATGTTACTGCCTTCGGTTTTAATCACCACCTGATCGGGGCAGTCGTTCTGAAGCGCCACCGGGATCGTTCTCAATATCGAGTCGTCGAAGAGACTCTGTTCCAGCTTCGTCAATTCGAGCGGAAACGAAGGCTGACCCAGATCACGAAAGATCGTGCCAAGTAGCGCGTCGAAAAACTTTTCATCAAGCGTGATGACAGCCGTGCCCGGCGGATCGCCCGCAGGGTCGGGAGCTTGAACGGGCAAGCCGGGCAGGGGCTTCGCCTTCGGCGCACCCAGCAGAAAAAGCACGATGAGCGCGCCGAGAACAAGGCCGACGATGCCGGTGATGAGAGCGAGAACATATTTCATGGTGTCTCTCCTTAGCGCGTCGGCGATTGAGTGGGCGACGCCGTCGCAGTTGGCGTCGTCATCGGAGCGCTGTTTGTCTGCATCATGCTCTGCGCGAACATGAGCGCCGCTTTCACGACAGCCTCAACCTGCGAGCGCACCTGAGCGGGGTCAACCTTGTTCATCCCCGTGGGTTCGTCAAAGGTTGTCGGGGCGACGCTCGTTTGGATGTTGCTCATCTCCGTAACGAGCTTGACCGCACTCGCTCCGCCCACATTAGCCGATGAGCTGATGAGTGATTCCGAGCGCAGCGGCAGCCCTGTGTCTTTGTCAACGAAGATGAAAGACTCCGCCTTCACTTCTCCGGCCTGCGTGCCCGTCTTGGCTGCGCCCGCACAGCGATACTTGGTGGCACTTCGGCCTCCGAACTGTTCTTCGCCCACGCTTTCACAGCCGCTCACGCTTTTGACCTGATTGATGATCTGCGCGGGCGTCATCACGGTCGGGACATTGAAGCCCGTTGATTGTGCATCCACCTCAGCGTACTGCTTGCGACCCGGAACGATGACGTAATGCTTGTCCGCGCGGTCGAGATAGATGATCTCATCGCCGCCCGGAATCTTTAACGAAACGCGGCGGTCTCCGCCGTTGCGCGCGAAATTTGCGGCGAGCGGCGGCGTTGAGATGCTTTGACTACCCGTCACTTCCAGTTTCAGCGTAATGGTTGCGCTGTACTGCTCCGGCTCACGCGCGTCAATCGTTGTCCCTGTCGCTGTGGTCGTTGTGTTCGAGTTAGTAGTTGATGTGTTCATCGCGCCTGTATTCGCCGCGTTTGAATTCATGCTCGCATTGGAATTGGTCGCAGGCTGCTGCTGGCACGCGCTGCTGATAAAAACAAATGAGAGCATCGCTCCCGTTAAGAATCTGGCAGGTGATTTCAAGACAAAGTTACGCATGAGACTATTCTCCTGGATAAAGCGGCGTGAGCCGGAAGCCTGCCGCCGGATTCGTAAAGCTGTTGAAGGGAACGTGAGCTAAGAATAGCACGCACGGCGCAACGTTGAAAGCAGTGGGCAGAAAACAGAAGGCAGAAAACAGAAGGCAGTAGGCAGTAGGCGGAAGGCAATAGAAAGCCTGAGCTGACGGTGGGCAGCGTTGACACGTTGTTTTCAACTGCCTACTGTCTACTGCCTACCTTCTCTATTGTCTTGACTCGCCGCCGGATTTAGCGTAGAAGCGGCTTGATTTTCCAGTTCCCCAAAAGAGTGAGTTGAAACATGAAACGAATTCTTGCAATTGTCGGGCTGGCTTGCATGTTGGCTTCATGCAGCAAGGTAGGCCAAAAGTTTGATCAATCAAACGCCGGTTCGCCCGGCACGGCTACCACCGCAAATTCCGGTTCCTCGACCGGCGCATCCACCACAACTTCCGGCACGACCACTTCGGCTGACGCCACGGGCGGCGAGGCGGTTGAAAAACCATCGCCCTCGGCAGCGCAGCTTGCCGCGCTCGAAGGCGGACAGGAGGTCAAGTGGGATCAGCAGGGAATGTCCTGGACGCTTCCCGCGGGCTGGAAAAAACAGACGGTCGAAACGAAAACGTTCCTCTGGACTACGAGCGGCGGCGCTAAGGACTTAGGTTCACTGATTGTCAGCATCTCGCCAATGGCCGAAGACTTCCCGACAGATATTTCTCTCAAGGCGTTTTACACTGGGGCTGTTGATCGCAAGAAGAATGGCGAAGTTGAAGACGTGCGCTGGCTGGAGATTGACGGAGTGAAAGGTGTCGCGTTCCGCGAGGCGATGCCCGAAGGCGAGACAAACGCGCGTCGCTTGCAATGGTTGACTTATCGGAAATTCGCTGGACAGTCGCAGATGGTCAATATCATGCTCGCAACCGCAGGCCGCAGCTTCGAGCAACGTCAAGACGCCTTCTACGGCATTCTCTATTCAACCAAGCTCGTTCACTAAAACAGCAAGGCTGAAGAAACGATGAGGTCGGAACGCTGACGTAAATCAGTTCAGCGTTCCGACTTCGCCTTCCAACTTTTAGCTTCCCCTCTGATTTTCAGTCAATAGTTTCCGTCACATACGAAGTCGGCGCATCGGCGTGTGGGACGAAGCAGCGACGGCAGCGGGCTTCGTACCTGTCACTTGCGCCGACCGCGACGCGCTCTTCGGAGTCGAATGTGCGTTGGGAGTAATTGGCGGGCTGGCCGCAGCGAACGCAGATGGCGTGCGTCTTGGTGATGTATTCCGCGATGGCCAGAAGCTGCGGCATCGGCTCGAATGGTTGGCCGGTGTAGTCCTGATCGAGTCCGGCGATGATGACGCGAACGCCGCGCCGCGCCAGCTCATTTGCCACCGCGACAAGCTCGTTGTCAAAGAACTGCCCTTCGTCAATACCGACGACTTCCGTGCCCTTCTCGACGCGGGCGAGAACTTCTCCAGCGGTTTCGACCGTTGATGATTCGTGGCGCATCTCTGAGTGCGAGACGATGTGGTCATGTGAATAGCGAATATCAATCTTGGGCTTAAAGACCTGAACTTTCTGGCGCGCAATCCGGGCGCGGCGCAGGCGACGAATCAATTCTTCCGACTTACCGGAAAACATGGAGCCTGCGATAACTTCAATCCAGCCGGGCGCGGTGTGCAGGTGAATAAGATGCTCGTCGTTGCCTTGCGCTGTCAGTTCATCCATCTGTTGAATGCCTTTGCCTGAGCAATATTTTTATCTGTAGAGTCCGGGATTATAAAAAGGTGCGAAGGCCGCGATCAATGCCGCTTCAAAACTCATCGAGCGCGTCAACAGGTCTCGTGAAAAAACGCCCCATGCTCCCTGACGGCTGCGCACGTCAAGCTCGTTCGTCACTTCATCAATCACAACGCTCAATTCGCGTTTGCCGTCAATCACCATGTCAGCAATGGAAGCGGGAACGGACACAGAGGGACTCGCGCCGAAGTACCCCGACGTGCCGTCGGTCGCGTAAGCCCAGCCTCGCAGGAAAGTGTGCCACTCGTCGTCAACGTTGATTGAATGGAATCCGCCTTCGAGACCGACGTAAAGCTGCGCGCTCGCCCCTTCCTTTTGCAGTTGCTCGCGCACAGCCGCCGCGCGCGTTCGTGCGCCGTGCATCAATTGCCAGTCAGTCAGAGGCATCGCGGGGACACCCGTCTCGACGGCACGCGCCGTCAGCGTCGCTTCATTCCAACGCGCATCAACGGCAGCGATGCGCGCGGCGGCGGCGCGAACAGCCATGATCTTGGCAGCGCGGTCTGAGCCGAGTGCGATTATCATAAGAC
>JACCVS010000805.1 GCA_013698055.1 Acidobacteriota bacterium | reverse complement strand
TCGTTCCGAGCAAGTTAAAGGCTTTGTTCAGATCAATCCGAACGAGCGAGAAATCATTGGCTATAATCCTGACCGGATGTCTGCCCATCTTGGCCCGCCTCTGCCCAACTTCAAGGGCTACTTTGTCATCCAGTTCAGCAAGCCTTTCGCGTCCTTCGGGACGTGGGAGGGTGATGATATTCATCGGGGGCGCAGCCAGCAGAGCGGGCACCTGATGGGCGGTTACGCGAGCTTTCCGACAACGGAAGGAGAAACGGTCGAGGTCAAGATAGGCACTTCGTTCATCAGCATCGAACAAGCCAGAGATAACTTGAAGAGAGAGATTCCCGATTGGAACTTCGACCGGGTGAAAGCGGAGGGCCGTCGCACCTGGAACGAGGCGCTCGGCAGAATCAAGATTGAAGGCGGGTCGAAAGATGAGCGGGTCAACTTCTACACCGCGATGTATCACTCCCTCTTATTTCCGAGAATCTTCTCGGAATATGGACGCTATTACAGCGCGTTCGACGACCGCGTTCACAACGGCGTCTCTTACAACGATTATTCGCTCTGGGATACCTTCAGAGCCGAACACCCACTCCTTCTATTGATCCAGCCGGAGAGAGTCCCCGACATGATCACTTCTCTCCTGCAAATGTATACGGAAGGCGGCTGGATGCCGATGTGGCCTAACCCGACCTATTCCAACATCATGATCGGCACACACGCCGACAGCGTCATTGCCGATGCTTATGTCAAAGGGTTCAGAGGTTTCGATCTCAACAAGGCTTACGCGGCAATGTACAAGAATGCGATGACGCCGCCGGATGGAGATGCCACGAACAGATGGCTTGATCGCGCGCCATGGACGGCGTATGAAGCCAGAGGCGGGCTGACCTGGTACAAGTCTCTCGGTTTCGTTCCGCAAGATAAAACGGACGAGTCGGTCTCGCGCACGCTCGAATTCGCTTACGACGATTTCTGCGTCGCGCAGATCGCTCAAGCCGTGGGCAAGAAGGACGACTACGAATTGTTGATGAAAAGAAGCCGGTACTACAAGAATCTATACGACCCGGCGGTGGGCTTCATGCGCCCGAAAAAGGCGGACGGGACCTGGGACGAGGAGAGTTGGGCTTCGAAAGATGAGAGACCGCCCGGCTTCACCGAAGGCAGCCCGTGGACATACCTGTTCTGCGTGATGCAGGACGTTCCCGGCATGATTGAGCTAATGGGCGGCAAGGAGCGATTCAACGCCAGGCTGGATGAGAACTTCTCCGGCGGCCATTACCGGCACGGCAACGAACCCGGCCATCACTACACCTATCTCTATGACTATAGCGGCCAGCCCTGGAAGACTCAGGAGCGAGTGCGGGAGGCGCTGCTGGCGAATTACCAGAACGCGCCGGATGGCCTGAGCGGCAATGACGACTGCGGGCAAATGTCCGCCTGGTACATTTTCAGCGCGCTCGGATTCTATCCCGTCACGCCCGGCAGTACGCTCTACGCTATCGGCAGCCCTCTCTTCCAGAAAGCCACCATCATGTTGAAAGGTGGGCCGTACAAGAAAGGCCCATTCACGGTCATTGCGAGAAATCAGTCGCCGAAAAACATATACGTTCAGTCAGCGACGCTCAACGGGAAGCCTTTAAATGAACCGTTCATCAGGCACGCTGACATTGCCAATGGCTCAACGCTCATCTTTGTCATGGGCGCACAGCCAAATAAGAAATGGGGACAGGGAAAAGCCGCGCTCCGCATGGAATAATCAGGTCAGACAGAAGAACGCCGTGACGAGATGCGCCGCGACTGTCTCGCCCTGATTGTTGATGCCATTCCTACCGGAGAGACACGGAAATTAAACGCGGCGTTCTATCTCTCGCCCAATGTTCTTATCCTGTTAGCTTCAACCAGTGGCGTTTGATTGATAGCGCCGAGACGGGCGCGAAACCTGGTGCGGTCGCCGCGATAATAATCAAGCGCGTACTCGACGGGTGCGCCTTTGGCGTAGCCCGTGCGCGTGATTAGCAGCGCCGTCGCGGGCGATGATACGGTCAGCAGTTGCTCTTCCGTTTCATCGAGCATCACGGCTTCAAATGTCTGCGACGCATCATCGGGTTTAAGCCCGTAGCTTTCGTCCATGATTTCATAAACGGATTTATGTTCGATGTCACGCGCGAGGAAATCCGGGAAGAGACGCTCCGGCAAGTAAGTCGTGGCAATCACCATCGGCTGCCCGTTGCTTGTGCGCAGGCGGCGGATGAAGATGACGTTTTCGCCGACGGATAGATGAAGCGCGGCGAGTAAGGGCGAATTGACATCCGTGACTTGTTGGATTT
>JACCVS010000790.1 GCA_013698055.1 Acidobacteriota bacterium | reverse complement strand
ACGACGAATGAGTCTTTAAGTAAATTCAACATCTATGCAGCGCTTGGCGTGCCGGAAATCTGGCGCTACGACGGCGAACAGGCGCACATTTATCAACTAACAGATCAGGCTTACGATGAAGTAAGCTCCAGCCGCTCCTTCCACGCGCTGACCGCTGACGCTCTGACCGACTTCATTGCACAGAGCAAGACGCAAGGGCAAACCACCGCTCTGTCGGCCTTCCGCCAGTGGTGGCGTTTGCACTCGCAATCCAGCAAATAACCGAAGATAGCTTGCACGCGGACTCAATGAGTTGATGACTGACGGCTGATAGCTGATGGCTGACAGCTTTTCTCTCTTGCTGTTAGAATGCTTCTGCTGAAAATTTGTAGCGAAGAGGTATCTGGCTGATGAGCAGCAAGACAATTGAGACATCAGAAGTAGAGACGGTTGATGCGGCGTCGCGGCGCGTTTCTCCACAGCGCATGACGTTCGAGGAGTTTCTTGCGTCAGGTGATGAGCCGATGATGACCGAGTGGGTAGATGGGGAGGTGATAGACGTGTCACCAGCATCGAGAAGGCATCAGGAAATATTCTCGTTTCTGCTAACATTGCTGGGCCTCTATCTTGAAGTTCACCAGACGGGCACTGTCTTGCCCGCTCCTTTTGTCATGAAACTGGAGAAGTTGAAGCGGGGGCGCGAGCCTGATCTTCTGTTCGTGAGCCGTGAACGCGCGCACTTGATCGAGAAAACGCATCTCAACGGCCCGGCTGATCTGGTTGTGGAGATAGTCTCGCCTGAGAGCGTCGAGCGAGATAGCAGAGTGAAGTTTGCAGAGTACGAGCAGGCGATGATTAAGGAATACTGGTTGATTGATCCTGAGCACCAGACGGCGTTGTTTTATGAGCTTGGAGCAGACAATCGTTACCGCGCGGCAGTGACAGAGCCGGACGGCATCTATCGCTCGCGGGTCGTGCCGGGGTTCTTCATCCGCACCTCATGGCTCTGGCAAACACCTTCGCCAACGCTCGACGCGCTGCGCGAACTCAAACTCATTTGACGCGCATCCCCAATTCATGCGCTATGACCGTTCGAGCGGGCTAGATACTCGCGCAAGTATCTTCCCGTGTGAGAATCTTTCGCGCGCATGATCTCTTCGGGCGTTCCTGTCGCAACAACATGCCCGCCAGCGTCGCCGCCTTCCGGCCCCAAATCAATAACGTAGTCGGCGGTCTTAATCACATCCAAATTGTGTTCGATGACTAGGAGCGAACCGCCGGCTTCAAGCAGCGCGCGGAAGGCTGCGAGCAGTTTGTTGATGTCATCAAAGTGCAACCCGGTCGTCGGCTCGTCGAAGATGAAAAGGGTTTTCGCGCCCGTGCGCTTTGAGAGATGCGCGGCGAGTTTGACACGCTGAGCTTCACCACCGGAAAGTGTTGTGGCAGATTGCCCCAGTCGCAGGTAGCCGAGACCTACATCATCGAGCACGCGCAGCTTATTGGTGATCTTCGTGATGTCGCGAAAGAAGGTCATGGCCTCGCGCACCGTCATGCTGAGCACGTCGTTGATGTTCTTGCCGCGATAGCGCACGTCCAGAATCTGCGGCTTGAAGCGCGTGCCCTTGCATTCTTCGCAGACCAATTCAACATCCGCCAGAAACTGCATCTCGACCGTGACAGTGCCGTCGCCCTGGCAGACTTCGCAACGACCGCCGGGAACGTTAAAGGAGAAGAACGAAGGGTCGAAGCCATGCGACTGCGCCTCGCGCGTCTGGCTAAAGGCTTCACGAATCCCGTCGTAAACTTTGATGTAGGTGACGGGGTTCGAGCGCGGCGTGCGTCCGATGGGCGACTGGTCAACGAGGATCACGTCGTCTATGAACTGCCCACCGTCGAGTTTTTGAAATCCCCCGACCTGTCCCTGCCAGTCTCCGCGCTGTTTTTTAAGTCCGGCGTAGATGCAATCGTGAATCAACGTTGATTTGCCCGAGCCTGAGACGCCCGTCACGCAGACGACCATGTCGAGCGGGATGTCAACATCTATATTTTTGAGATTATGCTCGGCAGCGCCCTTCACACTGAGACGGCGTTTTTGCGGCGCGCGGCGCTTCTTGGGAGCTTTGATCTCCACTTCACCGCGCAGGTAACGCGCCGTCAGCGAGGCTTTATCCATCAGCAAAGTCTTGAAGTCGCCCTCAAAAATTACCTGCCCGCCGAGTTCGCCAGCCGCCGGGCCGATGTCCAGAATATGATCGGAGGCGCGCATCATCTCGGCGTCATGCTCGACAACCAGTACCGTATTGCCGATGTCGCGCAGATTGTGCAGTAGGCGAATGAGACGCTCGCTGTCGCGTGGATGCAAACCGATGGAAGGCTCGTCCAGCACATAGAGCGCGCCGACAAGCGATGAGCCGAGATTGGTAGCAAGCTGGATGCGCTGTGCTTCGCCGCCCGAAAGCGTCGAGGCTAAACGGTTGAGCGTCAGGTAGTCCAAGCCAACATCAACGAGGAAGCGCAATCGCCGCCTGACCTCATACAGCACGCGGTCTGAGATGGCCGCCTGTTCGGTGGTGAGCTTTAGGGTATCGAAGAAGACAGCGGCGTCTTTAATCGAAAGCGCGCAGACTTCGGGCAGCGTGCTGCCGCCAACGCGCACGTCGCGCGCTTCCTGACGAAGACGCCCGCCGTTGCAGTCCGGGCACAGAGTGTAGCCGCGATAACGTGAAAGAAAAACGCGGATGTGCAGCTTGTATTTCTTTGTCTCCAGCCACTCGAAGAAGCCGCGCACGCCCGCCCAGTGTCCTTTGCCTTCGATGATGGCGCTCTGCTCTGTTTTAGCCAACTCGCCAAAGGGTGCGTTCAGCGAAATCCGTTCCTGCTTGCAAAAGCGGTGCATCTCGGTCTTAGCCCACTCAAACTGCGGCTTCGTCCATGGCTCAACCGCGCCCTCGCCTAAACTGATCAGCGGATTCGGAATCACTAAATCCAGATCGAGGCCGATGGTGTTTCCAAAACCCTGACACGTCGGACACGCGCCGAAGGGATTATTGAAGCTGAAGAGGCGCGGCTCCGGTTGAGCATAAATAGTGCCGTCATACTTGCACTCGAAACGCTCCGAGAAGCGCAGGCGCTTCGTTTCATCTTCGACTGTTTCAATAATCGCCGTGCCGTGACCCTCCTGAAAGCAGGTTTCCAGAGAATCCACCAATCGCTCGCGCACATCCTCGCGCGCCACGAGACGATCAATCAGGACGTAAATGTTATCGAAGTCGGGGCGCGTGTAGTCGTCCGGTGAACTGAGATCAATAGTCGCGCGCGACTCAGCGTCGAAGAGCCTTGTGAAGCCGCGCTGCATCAGGCTCATCACGTGCGCCGTGACCGACTGGCGGCTGATGGCCTGCGGTTTCGCTTCGGCTTTGCGTTTCCGGCCCGGACTCTTCTTCTTCCCGCTGCCGTTTGCCTCGACGCGCAAGAAACCTGCTTCCGACGGGAAGAGAACGTAGAAGCGCGTTCCTTCCGCGAGCGTGCTGAGAATTTCCTGTGCGGCTGATTCGGGTGAGTCGTGATTAACTTCGCGCCCGCAGACGCGGCAATAGGTGATGCCAGCGCGAGCGTACAACAGGCGTAGGTAGTCATGAACCTCCGTCTGTGTGCCAACGGTCGAGCGTGGATTGCGCGTCGAGTTCTTCTGCCGGATGGCGATGGCGGGCGCGATGCCGCGCACCTCGTCAACGTCCGGTTTGTCCATGCGCTCAAGAAACTGGCGCGCATAGGCCGAAAGCGATTCGACGTAGCGCCGCTGGCCTTCGGCATAAATCGTGTCAAAGGCGAGAGAGGATTTCCCTGAGCCAGAAACGCCGGTGACGACCGTCAGCCGCCCGACCGGAATGGAAAACGAGATATTCTTGAGGTTGTTGACGCGCGCCCCGCGCACTTCGATGGCTTCTTCAATCATGGTTACAAAAAGATTGCCACGCCACACAGAGAAGATTTCGGGAGGTGCGGCAAACTCACATGATAACCCGATTTCTCTTGAAGACGAAACGCAGACACAGGCGATGAAGATGGAGATATAAGGAGACGCCCGTCATCTGGTGTTAAATGACAAGCTCCGTCAGGCACAAGATAACTTTCGCTTTGATTATTACTTTTGCTGCCTCACCGTCACCCCCGGCGGCGGATGGAACTGGAAGGCATCCGCAGGAGCGATGAAGTTCTCGCGCACATTGCTCAAAGTCACTTCGGAGGTCGCCCCGGCATTATCCAAGAGCGTTGCTTTCATGATTCTTCCATCCGGATAGACTTCCAGAAAGATTTCGCGCAAGCCGGAGGATGAGTTGCGCGGAACGAGGCGAAGAATACGCGTCTCTGTCTGCGGGTTGCTTCCACTTAATGTAATCGAGCGAAACTCCCCACGCAAATTCGTCTGGCCGAGAAGAAAGAGGAAAGGGAAGCGTGCATCCGAGACGCTGTTTAAGTCCGCATGCGTCGCTTCGCGGTCGGCGGGAATGTAGAGCCATACGTCGCGTCCATTAACAATGAAGAGCTTTCCCGGTTTCGGGTCGTATTCCCAGCGCATTCGTCGCGGGCGCTGCAAGACCAATCGCCCATGCTCGCGCCGCTCGCGCATCCCCGGCGCGTTGTACTTTTGCTCAAACTCTGCCGCCAGCCCGCGCATCCGCCCGTAACGCGCTTCAATCTGCCTTATCAATTGATCCGTTGCGCTGTCGCCGCCTGCACGTTGAGCAGTCTGCCCGTTCATGTTATTGGCTACGAGCAAAACGAAGAGCAGCCCCAGTGTGAACTTGTAATTCTTTGCCATGATCTCCAGACCTTCGACTCTCATTTCACATATAACCGGAAGCTAGCGCCAGTCGGGAGGCTCTGTCGGCGGGACATAAGTTCTTTCGGGTTCATTAGCCTTACTCATATTCAACCGTTTAGCTTCCGGGTGTGTCAGAAGCCTAGTTCTGAGCAGAGCATCGAAGGCTGCTTCCTGATCCGCGCTCGTAAAGGCACGCTTAGGGATAACCGAGATCATGTTCTTCCCATAGATCAGCAAGTAAAATCTGTCGTTCTCTAAAACTTTCGTATAAAGACTCCATTGAATCAAGGCATCAATCTGTGAGGTCTTAAACTGAATGCCGTCATCCGAGAATTGCAGAGAGTATTCATCTCTGAATTTCGGATCACTGCGAAATCTTTGTCGCGGCATGACAAATAGAGCAAGCAGCCAGACGAGAAGCCAGATGACGCCGACGAAGATTAAGATAAAGGTGGTTACTGACTCCAAGTCTAGTAGCAGGACTGAGAAAACGCCTGCCACTATCAAGAGAGAGCTAATGATAAGCTGAAACAAAAAATCCGACACGCGCAACAGGTAAAAGCGCGTCGCAGAAACGTATTCCTCTTCCGTATATTTGAAACGAAGACTAATTATTTCTTCCATGTCTCTCCCTGATTATCTGCAACCTCGCGCACGAAAAGTTCTTCGAGAGATTGCCTGACGGGTTGAACAGAGACGAGGCGGCCTCCCGCGATTCTGAGAGCAGCAAGGGCGGCGTCCACATCTCGCTCGTCTGCGACTTCGATGCGCGCTCCGCTGGCGTTGGGAGTTATCTGTGCGCTGTCGAGCGCGGGTGAAACGCTTGAGAGTTTTTCTGCCGTCGTGCCCGCGACCATAATCTCAATGCGGCGATCTTCGCCCGCGCGCTGGCGCAGTTCTTCGAGCGTGCCCGTCTCGCTGAGCCGCCCGCGATTCAAAATCGCCACGCGATCACAGAGCACTTCGATGTCCGAGAGAATGTGCGAGCACATGAAGACGGTCGTGCCCCTGGCGCGAAGCGAGGCGATCAAGTCACGCACCTCACGACGGCCAATCGGATCAAGCCCGCTCATTGGCTCATCCAGAAAAACTATTTCGGGATCGTTGACGAGCGCCTGCGCAAGGCCGACGCGCTGCAACATTCCCTTGGAGTATTTACGAAGCTGCTTGTCCCAACTCTTCTCGTCCAGATGAACGCGTGAGAGAACTTCTGCCGCGACCCGCTTGCGCTCTGTCCGGCTGTAACCGAAAAGCTCCGCGAAGTAGCTTAAAAGCTCGCGCGCCGTCAGGTAATCGTAGAAGTAAGGATTCTCGGGCAGGTAGCCGATGCGCGCGTGCATCTGCACATCGTTGATGTCGCGCCCCAGTATTCGCGCCCGCCCCGCCGTTGGATAGATGAGGCGCATCAGAAGCTTCAGCGTCGTCGTTTTCCCCGCGCCATTCGCGCCGAGAAAGCCGAAGATTTCGCCGCCCTCAACGGAAAGGGTCAGGCCATCAAGCGCGCGCACCTTGCGCTTGCGCCAGAAGCCGACTTCATAATCTTTCGTCAGATTCTCTATTTCAACAACAGGCATGTTCAACTCCGAAAGCAGAATACAGAATTCAGGAGTCAGAAAAAGCAGAATCCAGAAGCCAGAATCCAGGAGTCAGAATGAACAGGCGGCAAACCGCTTTTGTTATTATTCTGGCTTCTGGATTCTGACTCCTGAATTCTATCTCCGGGCTTCTGCTTTTCATTTCCTCGGCACCTTAGACATATTCCCCAGGTCAACATCGCACCCGTCTTTGATAAAAGCATAGGGCACATCAGTCGGATCGAGCGGCGCGCCCGTGTTAGGGTCGAGTCGCAGGCGTACAGCTTGCAGCCTTGAGGCAACTTCCTTCCAGTCAAACGGACAGCGACCTGTTTGCGCGCTGTACTCTGAAAGCACGCGGCGGATGAGGTCGCGCTCGTCAAGCGAATCCATTTGCAGGAGCCGTAGCTCGGCCATGCCCTTAATCTTTTCGTCATCAGACTGTTCGTACATGCGCTTGTATATCTCACGCGCCGTGTTGCGGCTGCCTCCTTCGGCCAGCATCCGCGCGCTCATGGCCTGCATCCAGGCGGGAGCAGTCGGCAATTTCGCGCCCTCAGCATAAGTTGCGCTCGCCGCTTGATAGTCTTCGCGCTGCCAGTAGATGTAGCCGAGATGATGAAACAAGCTCCATTCAGTGGGATTGTTTTCGACTCCTTTCTTTAACAGCTTGATGGCATCTTCGTCGTTGAGAGAAGGAAGCACAACGCCGCCGTATTCATAGACTGCGATGAATTGCGGGTCAAGCGTCGTCGCCGTGTCGAGCAGCGGATAGAGAAGTTTCAGGTCGAGTGTGGAGAGATCGTCCAGTTGAATCTTATCGCCCTGCGCGATGACCTTACGCCCGACGTATTGCAGCGAGCGTATCCAGTACCAGTCGGCAACGAGGCCATTAAAGCTCAAGCTCATCCGGCGCGCTGCCGCTCCGGTTACATACAATTTCTCTTCTTCCATTTTTGAATCAACTGGCGGGCGATTCGTCTCGATCCAGCGATTCAATCCCGCGGCACAGCCAAGACCGAACAGAATGAGCAGAGATAAAATAATCGTTTGCCGCCAGCGTGCGGCGCGCACTTCATCGCTGCTGTTCTGCTGCGCGTTTGTCATTTGAAGTTGCGGCGATTGAAGATGAGCGTCGCGGCTGCAAGCAGGACGCTGATGTAAACAACGGCATAAGCGAGCGACGCGAGGAACATTGCCGCCGGGGGCATCTGCCCGTGCGCGGCGGGAGTGATATAGCTGTAGTTCGAGAGATTCGGCAGCAGGTAAAAGAGCGCGCCGAAGAGATAGCGCGCACTTGTCGTGCCCATCGAATTTGCGAAGGTCTTCAGGTCGCCGCTGAAATGTCCGATGATGAAAACGAAGAATGTCATCAGCGCCGAAAGCGCGGGCGACGAGAAAGACGAGAAGAGAATCGCCACCGCCGTCAGGATCATCAACTCGACGTAGATGAGCAGAATGGCAGGCCAGATGTTTAAGATGGGAGTTTCCCAGCCGCGCCTGACATAGAACAGCGCCAGAGAGAGGCCAACGCCCATCACAACGACGTTGACGAGGAGCGTCAAACAGAGGCCGAGATATTTGCCAATCA
>JACCVS010000779.1 GCA_013698055.1 Acidobacteriota bacterium | reverse complement strand
GCTTGCCGTAAACCTGGCGCGTGCTGGCAAAGACGATTTTGACGTGCGGGTTGAAGTGACGACAGGCTTCGAGCAGCGTAA
Source organism: Acidobacteriota bacterium (assembly GCA_013698055.1). Taxonomy (GTDB): domain Bacteria; phylum Acidobacteriota; class Blastocatellia; order Pyrinomonadales; family Pyrinomonadaceae; genus QHXM01. The sequence goes on along the minus strand of JACCVS010000779.1, from coordinate 5,093 downwards.
GCTGCGCAGCGCAGTTCATGTCCAGATCGCGCAGCGGGTTCTGCATGGAATCCAGGTGGCTGACGTTTCCGGCCAGATTAAAGATATAGTCCACGCCGCTAACCAAGCGGTTGGTGATCGCACTTTCGGCCATATCCGCGATCTTCACTTTAAAACGGTCTTTGATATTCTCGACATTAAAAAGATTGCCACCCTGATCCGGCACGAGCGCGTCAATGACGGAGACTTCAACATCGCCCATCTCGACCAGGCGGCAGGCCAGGTTACTCCCGATAAAGCCCAGCCCGCCCGTGATCAGCACGGAGCATCCAAGATAGCGACTGAAAAGCTTGGGCCTGATCATACAGAAACGAAAGGGTCGAATTAGAAAAGAGCGCGCTCTTCGAGGTTTCTACGGCGCGCCCCGTCGGCTTACCGCCGAGGTCGTATCATTTTATAGAAGCCGCAGGCTTTTCGGAAGCGGCTTTTGAAGGCTGGCGAGTCTGTGCGGGTGAAAGGAAAGCGGGTAAAACCACGAGCCTGAACCAGAGCAGGAGAAAGTCAAACATGGTGCGTGCAACCCGCGAGGGCGTGAAGAATTGCGATTCTCCGTACAGGCGAGGGTAGTGATGCACGGGTGCTTCTTTAAATATGGCCCCCGCCCTCCGGAGCTTATAAATCAGCTCGACGCACACGACACCGCTTGATGAAACAAGCTCTATCTGCTCTAGAGCGCGCCGACGCATGAGACGAAAATCGCAGTCGATATCGCGTATGGGCACGTGGAAGAGGGCGCGCGCCAGCCGGTTATAAATCGCTCCTAAAACTTTTCGGCGGCGGCCATCGGAGCGCTTTATTTTATATCCGTTGATGACATCGACTCCTTCGGTCATCAGCGGGAACAGGTTTGAGAGTTCGCGCACGTCGTATTGCCCATCGCCGTCGGTGTAGAAGATCAGTTCTTTGCTCGCGTGACGGAAGCCGCTGCGCAGCGCAGCACCGTAGCCCTGATTGCTGCCGTGATGTATGACCTTGAGATTGGCCCATGTGCGCGACAGTCTCTCCAACACGGCGGCCGTCTGATCCGTACTTCCGTCATTAACGACGAGCACCTCATAGTCATCCGTTAAGGTCGGAAGCAAAGCGAAGGCGTCCGCAACCAGCTCGCCGATTGTCTCCTGGTCGTTGAAGGCCGGGAAGAAGATGCTGATGCTGCTTTTGCTGTGAACTCTCGGCATTGAATTATAAAGATTCTGCGTATGTGCGGATCATTGTACAAGCCGCGCGCGACCACAGCAATGACGCGGACGCGCCCAATCCGCCAGGCGTTTATGGTCGTTGGGGCAAAGCCAGGCTCGCGCAATTCGGATCATCCTTTCTTGAAGTTTAGGCTTTGCCATAGAGTGCACGACTTCGATTGCATTGGTCGAGCGCTACAGTCGTTGTTGGACGATCTATGATATTCATCGCTGCTATATTTCAACGACTTAATCCGCAAAGGCTTCGTATCTGTAGTTGACAGGCGCATTACGGCTTTTCATAATGCCCGCGCCGCTTTAAACCTTGCGAGATGAGCTACGGTCAGACTGTGGCAACTGCCGAAATCATCCATGTCCGTCTCGGATAGGGAGCATTAATGGAGAAGCCTCTGGAAACGGAAAGCCAGCGATTGAGTCTCAAAAGGGCTGTTTTCCGTCTCTTAAAAGCGTGATGAAGTCTGAGAAGCCCAAACTGGTGGTCGTCATGCCGGCCTTTAACGCGGCTAAGACGCTGAAGATGACCTACTATGATCTGCCGTCCGATATAGTGGACCTGGTGATGCTGGTTGACGACGGAAGCTCGGACGAGACCCTGGAGGTGGCACGCCAGCTTAACCTGGAAATATTCATACACCGTCGCAACTTCGGCTACGGTGCTAATCAAAAGACCTGCTACATAGAGGCGTTGCGGGCCGGGGCGGAGATCATCGTGATGGTTCACCCCGACTACCAGTACGACCCTACTCTACTGCCACGCATCATCGAACCCATCGAACAGGAGCGTGCCGACGTTGTTCTGGGATCGAGGCTGCTGGGCCTTTCACCCATCGCGCAGGGGATGCCCTGGTGGAAATATTACGGCAACAGAGTTTTGACGAAGATTGAAAACATGGTCTTCGGGCTACAGCTTTCGGAGTATCACACAGGATACAGGGCTTACCACAGGCGCGTTCTGGAGAACATCAACTTCTATAGCAACTCCGACAATTTCATCTTCGACCAGGAGATCATCGCCCAGGCTGTGGACGCGCAGGTCAAAATCGTGGAGGTCTCCGTTCCTACGCGATACTTTCCCGAGGCATCATCGGCGAGCCTCGCCGCCAGCGTCCGTTACGGCCTGGAGGTTTTATGGCTCATGTTCCGCTACCGGCTTCACAAGAGCGGCACCATACGGCAGAAGCAGTTCGAGAGCCTGCGCCTCAGATACAGGAAGCTGGAGAAAACGCCCGGAGATTCTCATTCTACCTGAGCGCCCCAAAGACCGCTGCTCACAACGGAAGTCTATCGTCTAAGGTTCTGCGCAATCGTTAGAAGGTTGGTCATCAGTATCAGGCCCGCAACGAGCGCCCATGCGACGTAGGTTCTGCCCGTCAGACTTCCCCAAAACTCCTTCTGCAAGAACCAGAACGCGAGCAGGAAAGTTGCCGGGATGACCAGAAGTTGGTCGGCCAGGTAGGGGTGTATCGAGGTGAACTGCGGAAAGAATATGGCAATCGTGGAATAAGGGATTAAAAGAAAGAAGGCCTGTCGCAGAGGGCGGCACTGACTCCTGCCCTTTAACAGATAGTGAAAAATGACACCGACAATGAGAGTTAAGAGGAAGTAAAAGCCAAAAGGCCAATGTCGAGGGTCGTTGGGAGAGAGAACCGCCTGATAAATGTCCGTCATGTATTTGGTGGAGCCGTCGAGTCCCGAACGGTAAAGAAAACCGGAATCGGACGGCTGAACTCCGGCCAAAACGCAAATGAATTTGGGCGCCACGTGGTTAAGCGCTCCCAGGGCGGAGACTCCCGCGACTTTAAGGATCCAGGTGCGCTCTACGTTAATCGCGCGATTAATAAACAGGAAGGCTAAAATCCAGGCCGGGATGTATAGCGGAGACCAGAGGGCTAGAAAGACGCCTACGACTAGGAAGGGCTTCTTCGGTATCCTGGCATCGCCGTAAAAGACACTTGTCGAAAGGTAGCAGAATGCCGCCGCCGCCAGGACATGGAAGTTGTCGCGGTTGTAGATGAGCAGAGCCACCCAGGGCAGAGGGCAAGTAACTAGAATGCCGATTGAAGCAAAGGCCAACACCCACCGCAGTGGAGACTTTTCCCTCAGCAAGTCTAGTAGCTGCTCTTTTCCGGTTACAATCAGCAGCAGAGCTAAACACAGGACGTAGAAATACGGGAGGAAGTTGTGGGCCACCTCATACGGAAGTTTCAGTAAGAAATGGAAAGGGGCCAGGAATAAGAAATTGAAGAAAAGAAACGGGTAGCTGTAACTGGTGTAGGCCGCGCCTCGAGCGAAGAAGCCCGGCTCGTACTGGGCTAAAAAGAGGTGGCGGCTGACCGGGAAATCCGCCCAGCCGTTAAAAGTGTAGGATAAAACCCCTTCGCTCGGCTTCCAGGTAGCGTGCCAGAGTCCGAGCTTAAGAAGGACGAAAAGCCACACCGCGCCGATGATTATGACGACGACGAGAAATTTAAGTCTGGCCTTCATGCCTATCAACTATTTCGATTGCTATGCCCTAAATACTGCCAGGCTGAAGCAAATAAATGACAGCACATAAGTGATGAAAAAGGCGCTCACATGTATGCGCGAATTCGCCGCGCCGGACGCTGGAAATACCCGCAACCCTACTGCCATAAGCAAAGCGATTGGAATCAGTAGTGGAAATAGATAACGGCCCTGTCCCTGATGGTACAGCAGAATCAGAATAAGCACGAGATTTATTAGAATCGCTAAAGCGGAAGCGAGCATGACGGCAGCATCTTCCCGCGCCAAAGAGATCAACCTTTCTCTTTTGAAAAGCAGTCCGTATAAAAGCCCCGCCAGGGAAAGATAGAAAAGTAGCTTTCCGACGATAGGATAGAAGGAGCTGACGTTGTTGTATTCACCCGATACCGCCCAGAATGTTTTATTGATCTCCCCAAGCTCTCCCCAGATAACGGGAATCGCCGTGCCCCACTCGAAAGGGACAGTCCCGCTCATCCCGCTCAGACTGCCGTAGAGACCCCACGCCCTCAAGGCCCAGGGCGACCAGATGATTAGTGCCGGTATGATAGAGAGCGCGAGATGCAGCAAGACCAACGGCGCGCCTGTTTTACGAAACCTCATCAGCAGCGTGAGCGCAATCAACGGGGCATACACGATTGCCGTGAGCTTCGTCAACAAACCGAGGCCCAGCAGAATGCCGATCAGGGCTGAGTTCTTCAGCGACGGTTCGGGCCTTACGAGCAGCCACAGTATGGCAGCGCCTATAGGCAGGATCAGGTTGTCGTTATTGATGACTGAAGAGAGGAAAGTAAAGGTGGGCAGCAATGCGATCATGCCCACAACAAATATTTTCACGAAGGCGTCATCAACGCTCAAGCACTCTAAGAATTTGAATGCGAGGAGAACAGTTATGCCCCACAGAAGGATAGAGAAGGCGCGTAGTATTCGCACCGTTATTGAATCTCTCAGAGAGAGGGCGTGCGCCAGAGAGTAGAAGGGTGTCAGGAGCAGGTAATAAAGGGGAGGCTGAAAGTATTCGTCCGTCGCAGTAGTGCTGACAGGGAGCGAGTGCTGTTCGGCCAAGTATTTGACGTACTCAAAGTGCGGCCTTTCATCAGGCGCATAAAAGGTTGGGGTCAGTAACAAAAATGCCGCACGGCCTATAAACCCAATTGCCAGAGTGGCGGTCAACAATTGACGGGTCTGCACCCCCCTGACTTTATTCATGAAGAACGCGCCGAGCCAGAGCACTACTCCTGCGAGGGCGCCGCAGCCTGCGGCCAGATATATGCTTAGAGAGGCCATTCGACCTTCGCGATATGCGACGAACAGACGGCGGCAAGAATCGTTCTCATATGGGTACTGTTGCCGTTC
>JACCVS010000755.1 GCA_013698055.1 Acidobacteriota bacterium | reverse complement strand
GTGTAGATAGGAACATTGATTGCGCCGAGGCTGAGGATGCCGAGGTCAACTATTGACCACTCGGGGCGGTTTTCGGAAAGAAGCGCGACGCGGTCTCCGGCCATGACGCCTAACTCAGAGAGTCCGAACGCGATGTGACGGACGCGCTCAACAAAACTTTCGGCGGAGATGTGAATCCACTTGCCCGCGCGTTTGTGATTAAGCGCGTCCTGCTTCGCGTAGCGCCCAATCGCGTCGAGACAGAGTTGCGGAAGTGTCGTGGGAGCGTGCAGTGGTTCGCGGGTTGAGTCGGCCATCGTGAGCGACGTGATACTAAGAACAATCGTCGGCTCCTTATTTTAGTTTTCGACTGAAACGCTAACGGGAACGAAGCCGGGGGAAGTTTGCCTTCTACTCTGTAGATGATAAGGCGCTGCCCGGCTTCAAGGCCAGCGTGCAGCGCGAGACACAGATGAGACGCTCGCGCTCGTCGCGGATCTCGATTGACCAGACGCTCATTTGCCTGCCCTTGTAAACAGGCACGGCCACCGCCGTCACTCTTCCTCTGCTGACCGAGCGCAGGTGATTGGCGTTGATCTCGACGCCGACGGGAGTGAAGCGCGCGAGGTCTGTGTTGAGAGCCGCGCCGATGGCGGCGGCAGTCTCGGCAAGCACGACCGAGACGCCCCCGTGAAGCAAGCCGGTGTATTGATGCACCCTCTCATCAACAGGCATCGAGAGCACCACCTTATCACGCTCCGCCGCTTCGACTTCGATGTTCAGCGTCTTCAGCACGGTGCGATCCGCGCTGCAGCGCATCATTTCCAATAAAGTCATCTTCGCTCCACGGGCATAGAGGCGGCGCTGCTTACGGGAGTGTGCTCTGTCAACACAAATATCGGCATCGTCCATCTCCTCACCGCGCCATCTCGCGCCTTTCAAACTTCAACCATCCGGCTTGAAGGTAAAACTGAATTTTAACAACCTGTAGTATTATCTATGATCTGATTCATTATCGCTTTATATAATATACCATGATGCAAAAAGAGAACTGCGAGCAACTATGATGAGCCAAGAACTTGGCCGACGAGTAAAGCCGGTGCATCTGCTGATGGCGGCTGCTGCCCTGCATGTCACGTTAACAGTGGTCATTTATTTGATTGGACGATTCGCGCTTCTTCCAGGTGTCTTCGACGGCAACGGGTTTGGACTTTTATTCGCGGCTGATTGCATAGCTTATCGTGGCGAGGTGATCTCGCTCATTGACACGCTCTTTCAACAGGGGTTAATGGCTTGGCTCTCGGCATCTTCTAACTTTCTTGTTAATCCATTCCACCTCAAAATATATTCACTTTCTTTCGCCGTCCTGGGGCCGTGGCTGGGTTACAACATTTTAAGCGCCGAGCCATTGAACCTGCTTTATTACCTCTTGATTTTGTCTCTCGTTTTCAAATTGGGCTGCGAAGTGTTCGACCGGCGGGTCGGCCTGCTCGCCGCCGGAATGGTCGGACTGTGGCCGTCATTTCTGTTGCACACGACACAGCTCTTTAGAGACCCTCTCTTTATCGCTGCCGTGTTGGGCTTGGTGTTGATCTACGCCTGCTGGCTGACGAGAGATTATTCATGGCCGAAGGGCCTGGCCTCCGGAGTTGCGGGCGGAGCCGTGGCATGGCTGCTATGGTTTTTAAGGAGAGAGATGTGGGAAGTCGTGCTAACGATGACGCTGCTGGCCATCTGTCTATTGATAGCCAGGCAATTCTACGAAAAGCGGTTTCTAGTCGGGAATTTGATCAGCGCCGCTTTGTTACTGGCAATCATCATTAGCCTTCCGCGAGTGTGGGCAATCGTTGAGGCCCGTAATGATCTCCTCAGTCAAAGTTCCGTCGCCACGTCAAACACAGATGGAGCCTCTCCGGTTACTGTTCAGCCAGACCAAACGATTGCTGTCGCCGAAGGTCAGGCGATTTCGCCGGGCTCGAGTTTGCCCGCCCGGATTAATCAATTGCGACACGGTTTTATTACGAGCTATCCTAACGCCGGCTCGAACATTGATAAGGAGATAGAGTTCTCCAATATGGGAGACATTCTGCGCTACCTGCCGCGGGCCGCTGCCATCGGTTTCTTCTCACCCTTCCCGAACATGTGGTTTGTCGCCGGACCTCAGACGGGGCTGACGGGAAGATTACTCTGCGGGCTGGAAACCTTTGTGATATACGTCGTCGAACTACTGGCCATTTTAGGTTTATGGCAACGTCGGCGTTGTTGGTCGGCGTGGCTGCTGGCGCTGGCCGCCGGGGTCGGCGTCATCGCCCTCGGGCTCGTCGTCATTAATATCGGCGCGCTCTACAGAATGCGCTATGTCTTCTGGATGCTCCTCATCATCCTCGGAGCCGAGGGGGCGGTGCAAGCCTACTCTCTCTGGTCATCAAAGAGGAGATCGGAGGTGGCAGCCTGACCCCGCCGTTTATTTCAACTCAGCTTGTTGGAGAAATAACAGCTCGGAGCCACCCTCACAGGGCGTGCGGCAGTACAACTCGAACCGCGCTCCTCCCCGGCTCAAGTCTGCTAAGAACTGCTCGGATGAATAGGGCGGGTGTAACTCGATGATCAGATTCCGTACCTGATGAATCCACGCGCCGCAATCCGCAAAGACTTCAGATTCAGCTCCTTCAATATCGCACTTTAAAACGTCAATCGGGCTTTCGACTCTACATTCGGCCAGGAGTTGAGACATCGTTATCGCCCGGATGGATTCCTGACCGGCCTGATCAGGCTCTTGCATTCTGAATTCCCAGGCTCCTCGTGACCGCTCCAGCGAAACCGCGCGGCTCCTGCCCGCCACGCAAGCTTGCACTAACTTTAATTGATCATCCGTCGTTCCAGTTAATGCGTTGCGGAGACACATCTCTAGATTCTCCGCATCCGGCTCGACGCCTATCACGCAAGCTGTTGGGTAGCTGAGTTGCCACAAGCGGATAGAAAAACCAGAGTTGGCTCCGAGATCGACGATATGGCGGACATCTTTGATTTGCAGCTTGATTAACGGCTGATACACCCCATCAATGAAAATCTCTTCCAGGACGTACCAGTCTGTTGTGCCGAGACGAACATGAAACGGCTCGCGCACCTCTGTCAGCCGCACCTGGCGCAGATGATTTCGCTCCGGGAGCGGTAGCCGCGGAAAACGCAGGAGAATCCGGTGATAAAAGCTGTAGAGCCAGTCGCGCGAGTTAAGATATCGCCGCCGCACCGACCAAAGCCTGTGAAAACTTTTACCTAGACTGGCAAGCTTACCCATAGTCATTCTGCCGCTGGCTCTTCGGAACCGGAACCCGGAGGCTCAAGACCATCAGAGCAGAAGCTCTCATCCGGCTGCGGGGTCTTTGGCGCGCAGTCTATACCAATCCCAAGCCCCACGTAATTTTTGCTGGAAGACCCTTTCGGAGTCTGCCGCGACCACTTCGCAGCGACACAATAAAAGAGGATCGCGGTCTTCATCGTTAATATCGAATCGGCTGCAACCTCCGATGACATAACCGGCTCGCTGCGCCGCATCACGCACCCGCAAAGTGACGGAACCATGAGGGTAGGCTATTGCTCTCACCGTAGTCCCGGTCACATCTTCAATATAACATCGGCTCTCATACAGCTCTTGCCAGAGAGTTGAATCGTCACACTTGTCGAGCGGGAGATGCGTCGCCCCGTGCGACCCGACGGTCACGCCCGGCAAAGAGGCTAATTCTCTCAGCTCGGCGGGTGTCAGGAAGTCGTCTGACTGGCTCCGAATAAATGATGAGGTCACGAAGACGGTAAAGGGGATCTTAAATTTGAGAAGAATGGGAGCCGCCGTGTATAGATTATCCCTGTAACCGTCATCGAAGGTCACGGCAACCTGAAGTTGCGCGTGTGATGACTGGGGAGCGTGAAAGCTGGCAACGCTGAATTGTGAGTTTCGGGCTAAAGCCTCCATCTGGCGCTCAAACAATTTCGGCTCGATGCTGATTCCATAAGGGTCTCGCGCGAGTCGCGACCCCACCGCATGGTACAGGAGGACGCGGTAGCCGGGGCGTACTCGGCCCCTTCCGGTCAAAGCCGAAGCCTCGGCGATTGCTCTCGCGGCAAATCTTTTCCATCCCCATGACATAGTCTGGATTAATTATAGTGGTTCTCAAATGAGTGCGACCGAGTTTAGAGTTCAGCCTTTAGGCTATTATCACAATCACGCTCAAGCGTGAACTCTGAACAAGTCGCGTCCAATTGAGAATTGCTATAGTGGCCGCAGTTCAGCGATGGAGCGTTTGATTCAAAATTGACCTTAGGTAACAATAACGCAGACTTTAAATGTAACATAGCTGAGATGGCATCTGAGCACTGGAGAAAACTGCCTTGCCCGAGTTAAAGAACACAATTAAGAAGATCGTGCCACCGGCAATCTACCGGCCTCTCCGCATTTGGTGGCGGCGGCGCAAAGCGATTGATTGGGCCAACCTCCGGCGCTTGACGCCGATTAGCCGTCTCTATGGTCTGGATCGCGGGCGTTGTCTTGATCGCTACTACATCGACGCCTTTCTGCAAAGCCATAGCGCCGATATCCAGGGACGGGTGTTTGAAATCTTAGACCCGCAGTATACGCGCATGTTCGGCGGCGACCGTGTGACCCGCTCAGAGGTGTTGCACGTCATCCCCGGTAATCCGCAGGCCACTCTCGTCGGTGACTTGGCCACCGGGCAGGGTATCCCCACAGAAGCATTCGATTGCATGATCGTGACCCAAACTTTCCAGTTTCTTCGGCTATGACTGGATTCTTCCGGTTTACTGGACACTAGCAATCGAGTTCCAGTTCTATTTATCTATCGGGCTTTTGTATCCACTGATAAGTAACCGACGGAGATTGGTCAGAAACATATCGCTCATTTGCCTGGGCTTAACATTTCTGCTTACCCCCTCCGAAGCGTTCGTCTGCCACTATGTCTTTCTTTTCCTCTTAGGAATCATCACCTATCAATATCGGAAGAAGCTACTTGCAGCAAAGTCCTTTTTATGTGCAGTTGCTCTCCTGACGGTGTGCCTGCTGGTGAGTCTCGGCCCGGCGATAACAATGGCCGGACTCGCCACAGCTTTAGCCATCGCGTTCCTTAACACGAGTGGAGGCCCGTTCAAATTCTTCGGGAAGATTTCCTATTCGATTTATCTCATGCATGCCAGCGTAGGGAGCGCAATTCTCGACTTCTCTCTGCACAGAGTACACGGCATCGCCGGAAGACTCTCTGTGTACGTAATTGCGCTGGGAGCAACTATCCTCAGCGCCTATTTGCTGTATCAGTTGGTAGAACTGCCCGCCCAGAGATGGTCGGCAGGTATAGCGTATCAACGAAAGCCGGAGCGGGCCGGGATTCCAGCAATGCTCGACGTAGAATCGCTTTAAGCTGCCATCAAAGCTTTCTCGATCACTCTTTTCATCTCTCGATGTTTATCTCGGCACTGAAAGCTGTCCTTCACAAACTATCGCTCGAACGCAACCACCGATCATGTTTACAGTGCTGGGATTTATTCGGCGCGCGCAGGGTCTGGCATCCGCCAGCGATACCAATCCCACGCGCCATACAGCTTTTGCAGGAAAGTCCTTTCGGAATCCGCAGCCACCACTTCACGGCGAGAGAGCAGAAGAGGATCGCGGCTCTGATCGTTGATGTCAAACCGGCTGCACCCGCCCGTTAGATAACCGGCGCGCGCGGTTGCATCGCGCACCCGTAAATCCACAGAGCCGTGCGGATAAGCAATCCCCGTGACGGGGACTCCGAGCATGTCTTCAATCTCACACTTGCTCTCGTGCAGTTCTCGCCACAGCGTAGCATCGTCGCATTTGGCGAGCTGTAGATGCGTCGCTCCGTGCGAGCCGATGGTCGCGCCGGGAAGAGCGGCTAACTCCCTTAACTCGGATGGAGTCAGGTAATCGGAATCTTGCTGCTTGAGAAAAGAAGAGACGACGAACACAGTAAAAGGAATACGAAATTTCAGCAGAACTGGCGCTGCCGTGTGCAGATTATCCCTGTACCCATCATCGAAAGTTACTGCCACACGAAAGGCAGAATCAACTGCGCAGCCATCAGCGAAGGGGACAAGATGAGCGTCGGTGTTCTGGGCTAAAATTTTCATGTGGCGCTCGAACAGCTCCGGCTTAATGCTGATCCCGTATGGATCACGCGAGAGAGGCGAGCCGACGGCCTGATAGAGCATGATGCGAAAACCGGAGCGAGGCGCGCTCTGGCCTCTCTGTAGCGCAGAAATCTCGGAGATAGTTCTGGCGATGGCTCTCTTCCATCTCATAATCGCTTGCCCCGGAACCAGATGGCGAAATTCGTGACCCAACGCACCCACTCCGTGCTAGACCATTCCCACTCTCCGACATATTCTACGAATTTCCCTCCGAAGCCTCTCTTAAAATGGTTTGACCCCTCCGTCCCAGGGGTTCGCGGGTCTAAGCCTCCTAGATCAAACTGCGTGATGCCTCTGTTTATCAGATAATCTAACAACTGAACTAACACCCCGTAAGAGGCTCCAATTTCTCTGCCCTTGCGCCCTGTCGCTGCCATCACGGTGAAAGCCTTTTGACCGCAGAGGACGATCAGATAAGAGGTGAGAGCCTCGCCATCAAAGTAGCCTGTAAAAATGATAGCTTGCTCATCGAGGTGCTTACATAAGGCGGAAATCTCGGGCGCACTGGCGCGGTATGACGAAAGGCTCTTATCCATCGTCATCTCATGATGAAGTTTAACGAACTCCTGCACGAAATGAGAGTCACGCCCGGTCTTCCATTCAATCGGATAGCTCAAAGCCTTCTTAATATAAGCTTGATGCTTGGCCTTCATCTGTCCAACAAGCGGAGCCAAAGAAGTCCCCAAATCCAGACAAACGGAATACCCTGTGGTCAGACTAAGAAGGGGTCGCACACATGACCGACTAAAAGCATAAGTCAGACCTGCATGATGCGGGAGGTAGCAGTTGAAGCGAACACACGCCTTGCTGTTTTGCGCTTTGATTTGCCGCAATAGTAATTCGATAATTGACGCCAAATCACGGCTTGGAGTCTGTGGAAACATCAGGATAGGCCCGCCCGGTGACCATCCAACACTGCTGCCACCCGGAAGCTTTCTGGTCAAGATTTGAGCTACTGCTGCCACCGCCCCGCCCCTATTTCTTGCTATCCAGCGGATGGGTACCCAATTCAAGGTGCGCTTGTATTCACCCCAACCATAGGATTGAAAGACATTGTAATCCTGGCTCTCTAAGAGCAGCCGATCCCAGTCGTTCCGCTGGCCGGTCTGTGGAAAAATCTCCCAATTGACTATTGGAGTAACTTTCACTACTTCTCTTTATGCTTCACAGCTCGAACAGTGATGAGCATCTCATAGTCACGATCATGGTAATCCAATTCCGCAGGCAACAAGTCCTCCGCCGACAAACCATAGAGGAAAGCCGTTGCAGTGCGTACATTCCCATAAGATTCAATCTCTATATCTTTCGCCGGAAAGAACTCTTCGCATAGTTGGCGGACAGAAGTTGAGGTGAAGCGCCAGTAGTCGCCAGTCCATGCCGGGCCATAAGGGATTCTCGGACAGATACCTGGAAAGTGTGCTAACAGCACACCTTCTCCTTTAAGAGCGCGATAACAATTCCTCAACGCAGATCGAATATCATAAATGAGCAGAAACGTATTGATTACGATTAGGCAATCAAAAGTATCTGGTGGAAGAGGAGTTTCTGACGTAAGGTCGCCGACTATTGTTGCTTCCGGGTTTCCAGGAACGAAGTGGAGCACATCTGAATGAGAGACACGATCTCCGCCAAATTGATGCGTGTACCTTGGATCACCCATTTCTAAAGTGTGGCCCCGTATATCGCGCGCGTGGGCACTGAGAAATTTCTCTACGTAGTAGCGATCTATCGGTAGTCCCCGGTCAAGACCATGCAATCGGCTGACGGGATTGAGCAGAGCCAAAAGATCTGCTGGAATCGGTTTCGTCCCTCTCAAACGAGTTAGGATAGGGCGGTAAAGAGTTGGTGGAAGAACTCTTTTGATAGCACTTTTAAGGCGATGGGCCAGCACCTCAGTCCGAAGCAACATCTTTGATTCCTGCTTTGACAATGAGTTTTCCGTCTCTCCTTAAGCGACGTGCAGTGAAGAATCTTCGCTGCGCGCTGTTTAAGCCTCCGCAATGGCCTTTGACCGGGGCTTCTTTTCCCGAATCTCTTTTGCTTCTAGTTCGCTCTCAATCAACCGGCTCATGACCTCAACGCGATCTGTCCAATCACCCAACTCGGCTACGGTGCGGCGCTGTATAATCGTTGCTTCATCTGTCGGCATCTGGAGTGCTTGTTCGATAGCTTGAAGAAATCTCTCCGGCTCGGCGGGAGTTGTTTGTAAAATATTATATCGTTGATTGAAATCACACACGGCGGGGAGTTCCGTCGAAATAACCGGCTTGCCGACCGCCAGATACTCATTGATCTTGGTTGGCACTACAGTATCAGTATAGATGCTGCTCATATAAGGGACGATGCAGGCGTCGAAGGCGCGAATGTAATTCACCAATTCATAGTGTGGTTTCTGGCCCAGTAACCGCACGTTGGGCAGGGCGGACAACTCGCCTACGGCAGTTTGAATCGTGCCTACAAACACCCATGACCAGGCGGGGCGAGAACGAGCCATCGCTACTAATAAATCGAAATCCACATGCCGGTGTAGTCCTCCGACATAACCGATGATGGGCCGGGAAAGAGATTTTAAGAATACTGATGGTGACTTGGTTGGAGCATGATCCGAGCGATGTTCGCCTTCAATGCCATCCTCTAAAGGAAAGGCATCGAGATTCACGCCGAAGGGAAAGATATGGACATTATCGTTCCATTGCAGACAATGATCGGCCAATTCGGGCCCCTGCGCGAAGATCAGATCGCTCGCTTTAAGGATTGCCTGTTCGCTTTGCCGCAACTGGTGAACTCGCGGCGTCAATTGTGAGAAATCAGCAATACAATAATAAACGACCACACTACGGGGCATTCGTAACAGATTGATAATCTCAACTGCCGTGTCGGTCGGTAAATATGTCCACAGCAACGGGTCAACCATTCCTAAGCGACGCGCCGTGCGGCGCACGAACGGCAACAGTAGCCGCCGGTTGATTTGACGTTGCCAGCCTGATCCCAAGGGAGGCAAGACAAGTGGTGAGCAAACATAGATATTAGGCGCTACCTGACGCACACCGCTCGAGCGGAGTGACTTTATCCATCGTCTAAGCCGTTTTAAGATGCGTCCCGCATCTCTGAGTCCGGGCGAGCGCACTCCTGTATTTTCAATGTAAAGGACGCGGTTTCCAGCTTGCGCCAACCGCAAATTGATTTCCTGATGGCCCTGCCACAAGAAGTCCCATTCGATGCTGGCAATACATACTATATCTTGACCACTAATCATTAGAGACGATAAGAGGACTAACTATGTCACCGTTGATGTAACGCTTCATATTGTAGCAATCGGCGCAGACTGGACTTCGTTCAAACTGTAGTTGAAAGGTTCGGTGCATGTCAATAAATGCTTTTGCCAGCCTGATCCGTCTAATGAACTTATCCCAAGTTGCAATAGCAAGAGGAGATGTGTGGGCATTGCCCATCAATCGCTTGACTCATATATGGATCGCGCCGCTTGCCATAAAGCTGGCGTGAAAGCGGCGATAGCCAGAGCAACCACAACCAATTGAGGAACATTGAGCAATAGCGCTCCGAGGCCTGCAATGAGAATGAGCGCGCCAATCAGGTAAGATCGCAACAAAGGAAACAGAGGGAAGCCTATACCGATTTTGTGGGCTAAAAGGAGGCAACATAAGGCCAGCAGATAGTCGGCCAACACCGTGGCTAAAGCAGTGCCCAGGAGACTCCAGCGCCGGGTGAAAAATAGAAGGAGCAGGATGCGGGGCAGCAGCGTCAGTGCAAGTAACCAGATCACCAGGCGATTTTTCGTTGACCCGGTCAGCGCCGAGATGAAAGGAATACTGACAGCGGAGGCCATCAGACCCAACGCCATAATCAACAGGGTTGGCGCGGCCAACGAAAACCCTGGGCCAAAGAGCAATCTCACAATGGTCGTTGGCGCAAGCATTATCACGACCATCATTAATGCTGAGAAAATACCGAAAATGCCAATCATAATATTGTTGAATTTTCTGATCCTTTCTACTCCCCCCAAAGCCATTCTAGTGGATGCGGGCACAAGCAGGTATCCGATATGAGTGGGCACACGCAATACTGCCTGAATCACCAAGACAGCAGCAGTATATGATCCCATCGCAATCGCTCCCAACTGTGTTCCGACGATCCAGCGGTCGCTCCAGGTAGAAAAGATTGTAAAGAAAGTGAAGGTGGCTGCCGGCGCAATATCTTTTAAGATCGGTCGAATTTCGCTGATTAATGCGGGCGCGCCTAGCAGTTTATCGCGCCACGACTTGTAGCCCGCTACCACACCGGAGCAGATATAAGATGCGGCCACCGCTCCCCACAGAGGCAAGGGCGCGCCACCCCGGCGAACCAATATGTAAAATATCATTGCCAGTGGCCCGGCCACCGTAATAGCAATCATAGAGCGCGGGCGTAGCAGGCCGGAGTAAATTCCCTGAACGCAATCAGAGGTCGCCGCGCACAGCAGGATGATCGGAAAAGCAAGAGCAAAGCCGTCTCCGATTGAAACATTAAGATACTGTTCCAGGCGTGATAAATTGAGACTCACCACAACGCCAGCAACAAGCGCGGACAGGAGCATTAAAATGAATGTTGTTGTGCATGATTGTCTGAGCGCTTCGTGATGCCCCCTTTCTTCCTCGCGGGCGACATATTTAGCTAAGGCAACGGGCAAACCGCACGAGGACAGCACCGCCGTAACGAAAATCAACATATTAGCGGTGATAAAAGTGGCATAACCAGCGGGGCCGCCGTTGCGCGCGACGGCGACACTAGCAAGCGTGCTTACAGCCATCGTCGCCACCGAACCGAGGCCAGTCATCCAGACCACCGAAGCAAGGCGGCGCGAAAGGCGCGGGGAAGTGGCCGCCTCGGTTTCGTGACCCACAGGCCTTGTCCCCTCTGGCGAGAGCGCGGCAGGTGTTTCCGTTTCAATCAAGTTTGGCAGCCTTTACCGGCGCGGCGGCAGCGTTTTCATCGCTTTGAATTCCGATTGCACGCTTGCCGGATGCGCGCCACCCGGCACCGCCGAGAATTACAGTATCCTCAATCCCTTCCTTCTCAAACCACTTTGCAACATCCGCGCGGCTATAGCGATTCTCAATCGGCGCAGAGAAGCGGTCGAACTGATCCGTGTAAAGCACGCGGAACGAATACTTGCGATAATGTCCGAGAGGTACCCGGTCGGCGAGCGGGCGCGTCACCTTGAACTTGTCGAGCGCGCGTGCCGGAAGGACGAATGCTCCTTGAAAGGCGGCGGCGATCAACCATGACACCTTCTTGAGCAGGGTGTGGGGTAGGCGCGTTGTGATGCGTCGCGTTTGCGTAATAACCGAGAGCGCCGCGCGCCGCCACGCCGCTTCGCTTTCCAGATTCCAGTAGAGATAAATGTTCATGTAACCGCCAGCGCGCAGTAGCGGCAGCAACGTGCGGAATCCCTTTTCCGGGTCGGGCAAGTGATGCAGCACGCCGAGGCTGTAAACGAAATCGAAACTGTCCGGCGGAAACGGCGGGTGATAAATGTCCGCTTGGACGAAATGCGTGTTCTGATTCTCGCTGTTGTTGCGCGCGGCGACTTCTATGGCCTGGCTGAAATCCATCGCCACAACTTCGTGCGCCCCGCTGCGTGCCATATGAAAGGTGTGGCGTCCCGTGCCACAACCGGCGTCGAGAATCCGCTTGCCCGCAAAGGAGCCGGGCGCGAAGCGCTCGAAGTACCAGCGAAAGTTCGATTCGTAATCGGGGAGCATCTCGGAAAATGCCTGCCACTCATAGCCGAAGCTGCGCGCCGTGTCGCGCTGAGCTTTCGTCGCGCCATCACTGTCCGACTTGTCGGCGTGCTTCTCTTCATCCGGCAGCAACTCTGCGGGCAGTCGCGCCCCGTAAGCGCGGAAAAACTCGGGATGCATTTCCCATAGCATACTTTGCAGCGCGGGCGGGAGCAGGCGTGGGATACCTCCGATGAGCGGATAGCTCGCTCCGCACCCGCAGGTGATGAGACCGCTCTCGATCTCTCCTCCCTCAGTCTCCTGGAAACTCTCGCAGCGGAGCGTTCCCCGGCACAGAGGACAGACCACGACTTGTAAGAAACTCTTCTTCATTGGCGAACAATTCTACCGGCTGTGTGACTGTGGGACCCTTGTGGCCTCGTAAGTGTCAGGAACGTCGGGCTGCTTTATTGACCTGCGGCGGCGACGGCGATGATGACGGCGGGACCCGGAGGTCTGTTCAACCTGCCCATTGATGGTCGCAAACGTCGCCAGCATTAGAAACAGCAGTGCGTTCGCCGTCGTGTGCAGCGTAAAGTCAAAGAAGCTGTGAACGAGTACGGCAAAGCACCCGGCGAGTGCGCCCGTGGCCACACCGCGCCTGAAGGGGTCTTCCGTCTCCCGGCGCGCGAAGCCCGTCCGAAAAAGCGCGACGATGAAGAAGACCCCCAGCCCGACACCGATAATTCCGGCGTCCGACATCAACTGCAAGTAATCGTTGTGCGCCTGCTCGAGACGAAGTAATCCGTTGCGCGAATCATACTGTGTGTAAGCCAGCCCGTAAGAGCCAAGCCCGCTGCCCGTGAGCGGGTGGGCGCGTATGATATCGAGCGTCGCGCCCCAGAAATGCGCGCGCCCCGTCGTCGGATCATCGGAATTGACCGTCCCGACCAACCTGCTCAAAGCCGCCCCGCCCCCGAACAACACCGCCCCACCAAAGAGCGCGAGCACGAGCGCCAGCGCCAGCGCCACGCGCTTGAACGTTGCGCCGATGCGTCCTCTTTTCTCCCCCCTTTGCCTGGCCCCTTCTCCTGGCACGAAGCTGGCGAAGATTACCAGAAAGGCCGCTTCGGCCACGAAGCTAATCATTGCGCCGCGCGAACCTGTCATGATCAGGGCGATCCCCATCAAGACGACCGCGAAGATATAGAGCGGGCGTTTGTCGGGTTCGATTGCGCCTGAAAGGAGCAGGCCGAGCGGCAGAGCCAGGGCGAGTTCCATGTAGGCCGCGAAGTGATGGCGGTTGTAGAAGGGGCCGAACGGAATGCTCTGCGGCAGCTCTTTCAGCCAGTAGATTTTATCCGGGCTGGTGAAAGACTGAATGAGGCCGAGGAGCGCCAGCAGGAAACCGAAGATGGTGACGATTCGCACTATTAGGCGCAAACGCTTCGGGCTGTCAATGAAGACCAGTGCGGCGGCAAAATAGATGAGAAGCGCGAGAATTTGTACGAGCGCGAGGCGTGTCGAGTACGGATCAAGCGAAAGACTGCTGACGGGTGGGGACGAGAGCGCGCCGGCGTCCGCAGGGCTGCGCAGTGGAAGAAGCTGCACGAGGCCAATCAAGAGCAGGCCGATGAGCGGCCATTGTAAAGGGCTGCGGCTGAGGCGCAGCGTGCGGCTGCGCCATGCGTCTACGACCCACAGGAGAATGATGGCGCACGCGCCGATCTCGAAAACGGCTAGCGACCAGTAGTGAACCGTGCCGTAAAGGAGGGCAGAGAGAATTATCGCGATGCAGAGCATCACGATGATGAAGCGGCTTGCCAGCGTCCGCACCGGTTCGACCAGCGCGGAGCGATCAGGTGCGGGCTTTGGTTGCGCCGCGACTGTCCCGTGGGCTGGCTGCCCCGCCGACATGTTGGAGATTGAAGTCGTCATACCAGACCATGCCAAAAATTGGGCAGACAGCGTCCGCGCTGCACGTCGAGCGGACGATACGCACCGTGACCGCCTCCGTTTGCGGCGGCGTCTTGAAATTTATTGCGACCGGCTGCCAGTCATACGTGCCGACGGGAATTGGCGGCAGGACGGCCAGTACCGTCGTGCCATCCGTGGCGTCTACGATCTCTATCGCGGGCGTTCCCGCGCTCTTCAAATCTTCCGCCCGAACGTAGCATTCAAAACGGTACTGGGCGGAAGGCTCGACCGAAACAAGCTGTGCAATGTTGTTGAAAGAAAGCGAAGAGGAGACCTTGAAAAGAATCCGCAGACTGCGCGCGCCGCTGTGCCTGGTACTCCCGTCAATGACTATCTGCGCCTGCGGATCAGACTTGATCTGCCAGCTAAAAACGTTAGTGCCGGAGGTGTTAATGTCTTCTTCAAAACCGCCGTTGATGAATTGCGCGGCTTTGGGCGAAGCCCCTTCAGTACTAAGGTCGCTTAGAATGCTGACGGCTGCGCGATAACGCTTCTGCGCTAGCAGGCTCTTCATAATGGCTTCGCCTGCCTCGCGCTGCGCCCTCTTCTCGGCAGGCTGTAAGCTAGACCAGAGAGCCAGAGCATCGTCCGGGCGCGCCCGCCCCACCAGATAAATCGCAAACTCGGCGCGCGTCGCGGCGGAATCGCCGACCGCCCTTTTTATCTCATCAATATTCTGGCCGTACAGCGACCATGCGACGTTGAACATCTGTGGTCGCAGCGTCGAGGCCGCATCAGAGGCGCGCCGCAACTCTGCGAAGGCCTCTTCGCCGCGCCCCGCGCGGAGCAGCAGATTCCCCAGATGCCAGCGAGGGTAAGCATAAGACGGGGCAAGTTCGACGGCACGCCGCAAGGCCTTCTCACCGCCTGCCGAGTCACCCGACTGTTCTCGCGCCCGACCTAATTCCAGCCAGAAACGATAGTCGTTGGGCGAGAGTCTGACGGCCTCTTCATAGTGATGCACGGCGTCGGCCAGTTCCTCCGGCAACAGGCTCCCCTTCTTCAGGCTTGCCACAGCCCCATGTGTCCAGGGGTCGTCGGGCGCAAGACGCATCGCAGCCAGTGCGGCATCGAGCTGCCCCTCCTGCATCCTCGGCGCAAACTCCGCCACGAAGTTGCCCATGTACCAGCGGGTCGCGTACCAGGAAAAGAGCAGCGCCAGCAAGACCGGCACGACGAGCAACGCGCGCAAGAGCGGCTTGCGCACATCTATCAGCTTCAGTTGATCGGATGTTGATTGAGACACTTTAAGACTGTGACAGATGACGAGTGACAAGTTAAAAACGTCTTTGCTCGTCACTTATCAGAGGCCACTGATATTCTCGATTCTGATACGCATCTGCTTGAGAGAAATCTGCTCGGCCTCGCAATCGCTCATAATCTGTGCTATGTGCTCATCAGAGAAGCGTGAGCTGGAGATGAGCACTTCCTCAACGCGGTGCTCCCGGCACACGCTGCGGAGCATACCGTTGCCGCCAAAGACACGCAGGCCGTGAATGACTTTGCCCTTCTTGTTCGGGTCGTCGTCCACAAAACCGATGGGCGCATATCGTAGCTCACGGTTGTTAAGTAGCTCACGCAATAACAGCTCGCCCGCGTCACCCGCGCCGTAAATCAACACGCGGCAACCCTTGCGCTGCATCTGCGCCGGGAGAATCTGCCGGAACAGGCGAAAGGCCATCCGGCTTCCGGCTAGCAGCATCAACATTATCATCGCGTCGAGAAAGAAGACCGTGCGCGAGACGCCTTCAAAGCGGAAGGCAAAGAGAATCGCCATCACGCTCGCGATTGACCCGACGACTACGGCCTTGGCAAAGACCACCAGATCATCAATGCTCGTGTAGCGCCAGATGCCACGGTAGACGCCCATCACGAGGAACGCCCCCATCTTGACAAACAGCAGCACGGGCAGCGTGCGCAGGAATATTGACCATGTCCTGCTCTCTTCTATCGAGCCGAAACGGAGGAGATAAGCTCCGTAATAGGCGAGAACGATCAGGACGAGGTCTAGCAAGACCTCGAAGACGCGGCGCTTGTAAGAGAGGTCAATCAGGAAAGCGAACAAGGGCTTGTCACGCGCAGCCTTGACTTCTTCTTCGTCGTAAACCTTAACGCCCGCCAGGTAAACCCCCAGCAGCGTGAGCAGTATCGTGAACCCGATGATGACGGCGAGACTGACGTCGAGATTCATCTCGCGCACCAGCATTGCCAGCAGACCCGAAAGCGCCGCAAACGCGTAGAGCATCCAGACGGCTCGACGCTCGGACATGCCGAGCGCCACCAGCCTGTGCGACGTGTGATCACGCCCGCCTTGCGATGCGGCCCGGCCCGAAAGCTTTCTCAGAATCGTGACGAACGTCGTGTCGAAGATCGGAATGAGGAGAACCATAATCGGCACGGCGAGGACGGGCAGAAAGCTGCGCGAGCGCCCCCCGGCCATGCTCACCAACGACGCACTCGCCAGGAAGAACCCGATGAACATTGAACCGCAGTCGCCCATGAAAATTGAGGCCGGGTTCGAGTTGTAAACGAGAAAACCGATCAGAGCGGCGGCGAAGACGGCTAGCACTAAGGCTTCCGTCGGCTGGGAACCGATCAGGAAATTGACCGCCAAAAAGATGGACGAGATCGCCGCAATCCCCGCGGCCAACCCGTCCATGTTGTCGAGCAGGTTGACGGCGTTGGTGATGCCGATTAACCAGAAAATCGTAATCACCATGTTAATTGTCGCAGACCCTGTCCACGGCAGAGTCAAGCCATAGTAGATAACGAACGCCGCCCCCATCACCTGCCCGATCAATTTCTGATAGGGCTTGGCTTGAAACAGATCATCAGCCAAACCAACCGCGAAAAGGAAGGAGCTGGCTCCCAGCACTACCCAGAGATAAGGGCGACTATGATGCTGAATTTCGTCCGCCCCGGGCGGTATTAAGAGCAGATAGATGAGAATGACGGAAGTGACCGATAAAAAAATTGCGATACCGCCGAGCATCGCGGTCGGCTTCTTGTGCCAACGATCAGTGTTCGGACGAGCGATAATGCCCCGCCAGCGTGCCAGTCTTCGTATAATTGGCGTCAGAATAAGCGCCAGCGCCAGCGAAGATGCTACCGGAATAAGTTGTGTCAGCTCAAAAGGCATTACTCGTCACAGTTGTGGGGCGGTCTTCTCGTTGAGAACTTGAAACCCTATTCGATTGAAGGCGACAAATCAAGCGCCCGAGCAAGTGTGAAACACATCCTCATTTCAACGAGATGCGTTTTGGGGGAAACGTCTTATAGTCAGTTATTAGATCACTGCTACTTGTTGGTTCAGGCTCATGAAGTCGAAGTTGTTCCACGCCTCGACAATCTTCCCGTTCCCGGCGCGGATGATGCTTATTCCGGTGAACTCGACGGGGTTGCCGGTCTGCTTCGCATTGACCGTGCAGCGGGCTACGGCCCTCTCGCCTTCGGTGAAGCAATCTTCGATAGCGACCTGAAGATCAGGGGAAGCATTGCGGAATCTTCGGAAGAAGGGCTTGGAACCTGCGTGATCGCGTAACTCCTGACCGCTCTCGCCTACGAAGCTGCGCGCGACGCCTGCGTCGGCGAATATCTCGTCAATCGTCTCCTTTCGCTTCTTGTTCCAGACCTCTTTAACCCAGCGGTGCATCACATCCATGCTTTCGCTTTTCACCTATTCATCTCACTAGCTGCTAGCTGAGCATATCATGGCAACTCGGCATGAAAACTGATGACGCTCCCTAGAATACCATCAAGCGACATGCTGGGGCTAAATCCGACAAGTGAATTTATCTTTGAGATATCCGGGACACGTCGCGGCATATCCTCGAAACCTTCTTCGTATGCCTCGTCATACGGCACAAACGTAATCTCCGAATCCGATTTCGTCAGCTCCTTGACGCGCTTTGCAAGCTCAAGAATCGTCACCTCTTCGTTCGAGCCGATATTATAGACCTGGCCGACCGCTGCCTCGTGATCCATCAGTTCGACAAGCGCGCCGACCACATCGCCGACATATCCAAAACAGCGCGACTGCTTACCGTCACCGTAAACGGTTATCTGTTGCCCCGACAGAGCCTGCTTAACGAAAGTCGGGATGACCATCCCATACTGCCCTGTCTGCCGCGGCCCCACTGTGTTGAAGAGCCGGACGACGACCGTCGGCAATTTCTTCTCTCTCCAGTAGGCTAAAGCGAGAAACTCGTCAATAGCTTTCGAGCAGGCGTAGCTCCAACGCCCCTTGGTCGTCGCGCCCATCACGAGATTGCCGTCCTCGCGGAAAGGCACTTCGGCGCTCAAGCCGTAAACTTCCGAAGTCGAAGCGACCAGGACTTTCTTTTTCTTCTTACTCGCCAGGGAGAGAACCACTTCCGTGCCGTGCACATTGGTCTCGATTGTCCTGACCGGGCTTTCGACGATAAGCTTGACGCCGACAGCCGCCGCTAGATGAAAGATCACGTCGCACTGATCAACGAGTTCGGCCAGTACCGGCTGGTTGTTAACGGAATCAATGGTGTAGTGAAAACGAGGGTGTTCCTTCAGATGGGCGATGTTCCTAAAACTTCCGGTCGAGAGGTCATCTATCACAAAAACTTCGTCGCCGCGATCAATGTACGAGTCTGAGAGATGCGATCCGATAAAGCCCGCCCCCCCTGTAATCAATATTCGCATTCTATTTTTGCTCCGTTCTTAGGTTGAGTAAATTCTCACTTCGTATCAGCGTAAGTATCCAGCAACTTCTGCCCAAGCCATACTGACCATTTTTTATATTAGGTGGAATCATGGCTTAATGTCTGTGCCGGTTTGGATTGAGGCTTTATGAATAGCCGGTTAAAGATGAAATGGGGGAGGCCGGACAGTCAAAATTATAGATTTGATCTAGACAGGTTTTCACATTCTGTTTCCTCACTATCATTCCACGCTGCTTTACTCAAGCGAAAACCACGCATCATTGTGGTCGTGACCAATAATGCCACGCTGCTGTTGACCATTGCCATTTGTAAGTAGATGTCTTCGATACCTCAATCATCGGGCACAGATATAATCTCCGAATGCGATTTCGTCAGTTTCGATAAAGCCCGAACCCCCTCTCACCCATTCGCGCAAGTTGTCAGAACCTTTCAGATGCAACCCCAAAAGTTAATGCCCGATGTCCAAGGTTGTAGATTCATTTCCAACTTCTGACTTCGGATTTTGGGCTTTGGATTCCACGGCCTGTTTTTCTCGTGTCAGCTCATGATAAAGTTTCAAAACGTCCGCCAGCAACCTGTCTTTGGAATAGTTTTGGCTAATAAAACGGCGTCCACGCTCGCCCATCTCATCTCGCAGCGTTTCATCTTCAACCAGGCGCGCGAGGCCGGAGCAGAAGGTTGCCGGATCGTTGTGGTGAACAAGCACGCCGCGCTCACCTAAACTGTAACCGGCATCCTCAAGCCCGTCTGGTGAACTAACATCCTCGCCCAGAAGATCAACCACGCCGCCGACCGCCGTTGCGATTACGCATCGCGCATTCGCCATCGCCTCGATAAGCGTGAGCGGTGTGCCCTCGTTAAGTGAAGTTAGCGCAACTATGTCTAGCGCTGGATAAAAGTTTTCGGGGTCCTCGCGCGTTCCCAAAAACATCAAATCTTCTTCAATGCCAAGCTCGCGCGCCTGCGTCTGAAGCTGATCACGCAGATGTCCATCGCCAATGACCACGAATCGCACGCGCCGCCCATCCTTCACCGTGCCAAACGTCTCTTTATAATAAGCAATGGTCTTGAGAAAGAGGGCATGGTTTTTTACTTCCGTTAGCCTCCCCACAATTCCGATCAACATATCCGTCTTGTTCATGCCTAGTTCGTCGCGCATCAAGCTACGACGATTCAACGAGTCTGCGAAAATCGTGGTGTCCAAACCAAGCGGGATAACCACAAATTGTTCGTCGTCCCCGACATCAAACTTTTCATGAATCTCTCTATACTGTTGCCGGCTGATCGTTATGATCCGGTCGGTCGCGAGACGCGCCAGCGCTTTTTCAATGCCCAGAAAGATGCGTGTCTTCAACGCTCCATAATAACTGTGAAAGATGTGCCCGTGATAGGTATGCACGAGACGACAGCGGCGCGGTCTTCCGACAAGCAGACCTAACGTTAGCCAGCGATAAAGCAGCCCGGCTGTCCTCCCCACAGTTCCGGCTTTAGCTGTATGAGTATGAATTATGTCCGGGCATTCCCGCACAAAAAGGCGGTAAAGTTTCCAGATCGTCAGTACATCTTTCGGAGAAATCTCGCGGCTCATTTGCGGGATGATGAGCGGCACAACTCCATTCTTTGCGGCAAAGTAGCTCATGTCATCTTCGCCGGGCGGCACCACACCTGCCACCAGCATGGATTCGCACATTGGACTCTGCAACCCGGCGGTAAGCCAAACAACGTGACGCGATGGCCCACCGACGTTTAGCCGGGCGATGATACGAATAATCTTCATAACAGCAGGAATCAGAGGTCAAAAGTCACAAGGATAACGATCTCCCCATCCTTATTCCGAATTCTGACTCCTGGCTACTCATCAATCTTGAAAATCGTCTCGGGATCGTCTTCATGCCTGATCTCATCAATCTCTTCGCTCCGGTTGGTGCCCATGAAGAGGCGATTGGGAAAGTTAATGACGATGCCGACGCCATGCCCAATATTGCGGTAAGCATGGACGACACCTTTAGGCACAAGAATCGATTTCGGATTATCTTCGCCGACGAAGAGAGTCATCACGGAGCGATAAGTCTCAGAGTCAGCCCTGTTATCCCACAGGCGCATTTTAAAGTTCGATGGGCCTATAAAACAGAAAAAATCGGCCTGCTCAGCATGTTCGTGCGGCCCGCGCTGTACGTGCGGCTGTGATTGTGAGATATAGCCCATCTGTGGATAAAACTCTTCCGCCAGGTCATCGTGGCGAAACAACTCGGAGAGCCATCCACGATCATCCACATGTTTTCGCAAATCGCGTACGGCCACACCTTGAATCATGCCGCGCTTAAAGATTTCAGTGGACATGTCCAGCTTGGGCTGCATCTTTATTCTCCAGTTTGTTTGCCCCCGTCTCGGCTGCTAGATTTGACGCATGAAGCAGACTCTCGAAGGTCCCCGCGTCAGTCCACCATCCATCCAACTCCTCCCAGGTTATCTCGCCTCGCTCGATATATGCATTGTTGACGTCTGTAATCTCCAGCTCGCCCCGCCCTGATGGCACGAGTGTGCGGATGATATTGAAGACTTCCGAATCATACATGTAGATGCCGATGACGGCATAATCGGATTTGGGGTGGGAGGGCTTCTCTTCGATGCGCAGGACACGGCGACCATCCAGTTGAGGCACGCCGAAGCGTTGCGGGTCGGGAACCTTCTTCAGCATGATCTTGGCCCCGCCGCCCTGTTGGTGGTAATCGCGCACCGCCTTGCAGATATTTCCTTCAATGATGTTATCGCCAAGAATGACGCAGATCGGCTCATTATCGGCAAAGTCTTCGACCAGCGATAAAGCATCGGCGATTCCCCCCTCGCCTTCCTGATAGGTGTAATTAAGATGTTTGAGGCCGAACGGTTTGCCGTTCTTGAGCAGCTTCAAAAAATCGCCTGCCGAGTTGCCGCCCGTGACAATCATAATGTCTTTGATCCCGGCATTCACCATCGTCTGAATGGGATAATAAATCATCGGCTGATTATAGATCGGCAACAAATGCTTGTTCGTTACCGCCGTCAAAGGCAGTAGCCGCGTTCCCAATCCACCAGCCAGGACAACGCCTTTCATTCAAAACCTCCAATAGCGATTGGTGCTTAGTTTAAGGGAGAGCTTATCTTTCGATCACTAGCCGTTAATCAATGAATCTCTCGAACCACAATTCCAGCATCAACAGCGTCCAGAGCTGGTGTGCGTAGTCGCGCGTCCCGCTCGTGTGTAGCTCAAACATGCGCTTGACTTCCTCGCTCTTGAAGAAGCCGCGATTGAGCGCTCTCTCGCTCAATAGCGTTTCTCCCACAAACGCCTTCATGTGGTTGCGGAACCAGTGGCCGATGGGAACTCCGAAGCCCATCTTGGGGCGGTTGAGATTCTCAACCGGGACCAGTTTTTTGAGGACACGCTTCAAGATATACTTGGTTGTTAACCCGCGCAACTTGAACTTCTCCGGCAAACTGGCTGCAAACTCCATGACATGATGATCCAGAAATGGCGAACGCGCTTCGAGCGAGACAGCCATGCTCGCAATATCAACCTTGACCAGCAGATCATTCGGGAGATACGTCATCGTGTCCGTCAGGAGGCTTGCGTCCACCACACCCGCCCCGTTAGCTTGAGCGAACCAGGGCGAGAGCCAAATGGCCGGATCGTGTGCTGCCATTTCCTGGCGAAACGCATCGGTATAAAGTTCGTCCTTGGCCGCCCGATCCAGTACGCTTACCCAGCGCAGGTAACGCTCGACGGGCGAAAGAGAGGCTGCCTGAAGGAAACGTTTTACGCTGCGGACGCGACTGCGACGCAACTCAGATGAAGGAATCCAATTAACGGCCTGCTTGATAACGCCTTCACGCATCAGGCCGGGCAGTTTGCGATAGCGCTCGGCCAGTCGCATTGCGGCATAACGCTCATAACCTGCGAAGCACTCGTCACCGCCGTCACCGTTCAAGGCCACAGTCACATGACGCCGCGTCTCGCGCGAAACGTAGTATGTCGGAATGGCGGACGAATCGGCATACGGCTCGCCATAATGCTCGACAAGTGTGGGCAGCACTTCCATCGCGTCAGGCCGCACGATGAACTCGTGATGGTCAGACCCAACATGTTCTGCGACGCGACGTGCGTGGTGAAGTTCGCTGAAGTCCTGTTCTTCAAAACCGATGGAAAAAGTCTTGATCGGTTCGCTGCTCGCTTCACTCATCAAGGCGACAATCGCCGAGGAATCAACCCCGCCCGAGAGAAAGGCTCCAAGTGGAACTTCTGACATCAAGCGCACGCGCACCGCATCGCGCAGAAGTTCCACAACGCGCTCGCCCGCTTCTTCTTCGCTCAGCTTGACCTTCGGTGAAAACTCCAGCTCCCAGTATCGCTCGATCTTGATCTCGCCCGCGCTCGTGAAGCGCAAAGAGTGTCCTGGCTCAAGTTTTCTGATAGCGCGATAAGCCGTGAGCGGCGCGGGCACGCACATAAAAGAGAGATAGTAATGAATCGCTTCCGGCGCGATGTCGCGGCTGATATCAGGGTGTTGGAGAAGCGCGCTGAACTCAGAACCGAAGATAAGCTGATTGTTGACCAGTGAGTAGAGCAAGGGTTTCTTGCCGACGCGGTCGCGAGCTAAAAAGAGTTCCTGCGTCCGCTCGTCCCAGATAGCGAAGGCAAACATCCCACGCAGATACTTGGGGCACTCCGCGCCATACTGATCATAGGCATGAATGATGACTTCGGTATCGCAGTTGGTATAAAAAGCATGTCCGAGCTTTTCCAGGCTCTCGCGCAACTCACGGTAGTTATAGATTTCGCCGTTGAAGACAATCCAGGCTGTCCGGTCTGCGTTGTGAATCGGCTGTTGCCCACCCTCAACGTCAATAATGGCGAGCCGTCGCATCGTCAATCCGACCGTATCATTAAGATAGCGTCCTTCCCCATCAGGGCCACGATGGCAGATCGCATCGCACATGCGTGCAAGCACATCTGCATCCACCGCCCTGCCATTCCGATTAACTATTCCTGCGATTCCACACATATTCGCGTAATCTCAAGATGTCTGGCGACGCCCCGGCATCGTCAAGTGCTTTGTGGCCAGTATCTTTTGCCGGCGGTTTTCGCGCCGCTCCTGCATCAACACATATCCGACCGAGACAAAGATGAAGTAGAAGACCAGCAACTGCGCCCGCTGGCGGTAGGCCGTGCCGACATTACCTTGAAAGAGTGAATAGGCCAGCGTCAGCATCGCCGTGAAAATCAATATTGGAAGCGATTGTCGTAAACGGTATTTGATAGTAAACCACAACCCCAGCACAAGCAGTGGAAAGGATGCCCACCAAACAACCATCTCTGGAAAGGTAATGCTCTGCCGCAGGCTCGCTAACTGCCAGGGAAAGGGAGCGAACAGCAAATAAGTAGCACCGACAGGAATAGCGCTAAATGCTCCTGAGACTGTCGAAACGTCAACGTCCTTGCCGAAGCCGGTTTCAGCCCTTTGCATCATGTCAGAGCGGCTGACCTGTATTTTTTCTAAATTACCAAATGACTCAAACTGCATACTGGTGGTTCGCAGGACACCCAGATAAGTTAGGGCCAGGCCGATCCCGATAATCACCACAAACCTCTGCGCGAGACTACGCACGGAGGCCATCCTCATTCCAATGAGAAGCGACCCGCCCGCCGCCACCACAATCATGTAGAAGACATAGAATCGCAAAGTGAGTATAGCGAACAGTGAGCTGGCCAAGACGGCCAAGTATTTTAAGTTAATATTCTCGCCCAGCTTGAACGTCGCGAGTATGGAAATTGCGAGCAGAAAAACAATAGGGCCATCTTTCAAACCTTGTGACGACCACAACACCAGCGAAGGATAAAAAGCAACAAAAAATCCAGCCAATCGCGCAACCCTGAGATTATTATAGACATGCTTTGCGCAGAGGAAAATCACCGGGGCCGTGGCAGCGCCTAATACTGCGTTGACAAACTGAATCGCCAACATGTTGCGTCCGATTATCGTATAAATGAAAGCGACAAAGTAAAACATGCCCCACGCGCCTGCACCGGTTTCGCTGACATATGTATTGACCAAAGATAGATAATAGTTATCTCCTTGCCAGACTTTAGATAGAGCGTAACCGAAGAAGTCATAAGTATAGGCATCGCCCCCGAAGAAATCTTGCAGGTTAAAAGCAAAAATTATCGTGCCGATCAGGACTCTCACCAGTAAGGCACCTATAAACAAATGCAATAAAAATTCTTTGTCGTTTTGGACGCGCGAGATGATTAGTCCGACCAGCACGGCAGCAATGACACACACGAGCAGTGCCGCCCCGCCCTCCGCAGGAACGGTGACTAAAATACCGCCACTCACGAGCAACGCCAGAAGCGTAAATAAAGCATTCATATTTCTATGGCAAAAGGGATCGAACTGGTTTCATCTTCGCCTCTAAAAAGATTAGCCGCCAGGCGGGCGCGTACCACCGGGGCGGTAAGGCAAAAGCAGTTTCTTGTATTATTGCCCGTTGTTTTGATCAGATGTTATCGGGCAAATCCGGGCGCGTCTTCTGTTCAATCAAAAAAACATCTTCTGTGTCAAGCGGCTTGATTGGCTTTGCCGGGACACCCGCGATCAGATAACTCTCCTCTTTCAAATTCTTTGTAATCACTGCTCCGATACCGACGATGCAGCGCGAAGGAATCGATCCTCCCGGAGCAATTCGGATTTCGGAGCCGATGTAAGTCAGCGAGCCAATTTCGATGGGAAGCGTGCGTTGCCTGTTGTGTGTCCACAAAGATGAGTTACGACCGCCCAGGATGGTGCGGCGGCCAATCTCCACGCGATCCGTAAAATCTATCTTATGTCCGGTGGTAATGACACTGCCCTCACCCAACAGAAACCTGGGATTCACAGGATTGACCGCATCGGGTTCGGGAATCGAGTTGATCTCATTCATCCTCATAATCTGTGCATAGCGGCCAATGCGGATTTCGTCGCCGCCGCGCAATATATTCAGGTGTCCGATGCGGACGTGATCTCCCATGCTGATCTTTCCGACGCCGATTACCAGGTTCAAGTGCCCGATGCTTACGTCGTCTGCAATCTCACACTCTCTCGCGTCAAGGATAGTCAGGCCGATGCGCACACGCTTGCCGATGCGATAGCCGAAGAACAGGCGGTAGCAGTGACACTTCAGGAAGGACGGGAGTAGACCGATGATAGCCAGTTCGATTAGTCGCAGGCGCGAAGGTCGGTGCGCGCCACGTAATATATGACTGCGATTAGCCGCAGCGGCTGTCTCCGTCTTTACCGTTTCCTCTTTTTGCATCGCTGGGAGCGCTTCGGCCCAAGCTCACTTCGGCGTCCGCGCGCGCTCTTTCTCCGAGTCATTGGTTTCGTCCGGTTGCTTCGCGCAATGCCTCGGCAAGTTTGTCGGCCTGCGCGGCTACGGTATAGTGCTCCAGGGCATGAAGCCGCCCCGCAGCTCCCATTCGCTGCCGGACTCCTTCATCCGTTATCAACTTCGCCAGCGACTCTTGCCAGTCTTCTTGCGTCGCAGCACAAAGGTGGGTCAACCCCAGTTCTCCGATCTCGGCGCAGGCCGCGACGGGCGTGACCACATAAGGTATCCCGACGGCCATATACTGAATGGCCTTGAAGCCGGATTTGCCCGCCGCCCATTGATCCGCATAGAGTCCGGCATTAATCGGGTAGAGGCCGATATCAAAGGACTGGAAATCCTCTATCTCGCGTTCCAAACTCCACGCCAAGCTCTCTACTTCCACACCCGGAAGATTTATTTGCTCTCTACCGGCACCGACCACCTTGAGGTGAAAGCGGTGCTCCCTTGCAAGCTGTTGCAACGCCGGAAAGATTGATTCCAAGTACGGAAAAGTGGAATGCGTACCGATCCAGCCGAGTACCGGAGGGCTACGCTCGGTCATGCGCGCCGCAGGCCGAAAGCACTCCGTGTCGACAACGGTGGGAATAACCACCCCGCGTGTTCCTTTGCTCGCCACATATTCGGCGATGGAGCGATTACCGCACGTGACGACTGTCGCCCAGCGGATCAAATCATCGGTTTTACCGAACCATTTAAGCGAGCTCCCGAGACGGCCATAAGTCGGGCTAGTATACGAGATGTACGTCGCATCATCCAAGTCGAGAACCAGCGGGCAACGTCCAAACTTCAGTGCCAGCCATTCGATCAAGGGCGGCCCGAACATCATCGCCTCGCGCTGGACGAGCACGACATCGGCCCTTCGTGCCGCGTACGCATCGCCGAATCGCCCGAGCGCCGAGCGCAGCAAGCCCAGGCCAGTGCTCAGCATTTCTGATCGCTTATAAAGCGATACGAATAGCCGTGAATCAAGAAAGGGATGGACGGTGAGCGTAATACCGCGTTCGGCTAATGGGGCGACGAATTGGGTGAGGCGATAACGGGTTGCGGCGGCTTCAACCGGGTAGGAAGCCAGGGCTAGAACATTCATGTTAGATGATTAGGGCGAGGCCACGCACGTCTTATTGAAGAGGTCATGAACAGATGGTAAAAAGCACTTCTCGGATTAAGAGTATTTCCGGGAGTCACCTGATAAGATAGCCTCCCTGCTCCCGGAGATGAATAAATATTGGACTCGAATCACCGGGCCGATCCTTTACAAAACAGCTTTCAAGATAACAGCTTTTTGCCTGTCTAGCTATTTCTCAGCCCAGGTCTTTAATGAATCACCAAAATGGCCGACGCTGAGCAGTCCATTAGCGATCCCTTTCAACGCCTTGCGCGAATGGCTTTCGGTCAAGAACTCATTCAGGCGGTAGCTCGACCCGACACGGTCAGAGCATTCCTGGACTTCGCCATTACTCCGTCGTTGCCTTAGCGTATGCAGAATCTCGAACGGATTTACTCCGTGTGTAACTATCCGCACCCGGCGGAAGCCCGCCGCGTCCAGCATTGTTTTTAATCCCTTGAGAGAGAATAGCTGTAAATGTTCTGGCGGGCTGACCGTGCTCCATCTCAAGCCCAGGAGTCTCGAGGATAATCCTTTGCCGTTGGGAGTGGTCGCCCATAACAGACCGCCGGGGCGTAAGACCCTCGCCATTTCACGTAGCAAGGCGTCCGGCTCGGGAACGTGCTCTAAAACTTCGCTCGCGGTAATAACATCAAAGTGCCCGTCGGGGTATTTCGCCTCAGCCAACTCCCCGCAGAAGACGGTAAATCCCAAACCTCTGACGTACTCGACTGCCGTTTGAGAAACTTCTATGCCCGTGGCTGTCCAGCCGGCGCGGGCAGCCGCTTGCAGCACCGTTCCGGCTCCGAATCCTATATCCAATAGTCGCCCATTCTGCCGATAAGCAGAAAAGCCGGCAACGATCTCGTCCAGCCGTTTATTGATAAAGTCAGGTACTGAGAGATTCTCCGAGTTGTAATAACCATCGTAGTCTTCGGCACTCTCGGGAGCGGGGAGGCCGGACGTATACAGCGTCCCGCATTTTTGACATGACAACATGCGAAAATCGTTCTTCTGCCCGACATACGCTGTACGGGCTGAATCGCAGGCTGGACACCGCCGCTCGGCTGAATCAATATTATTTTCTATCATAAAAATGCCCGGTCGCTGTTCGGAGCGCAACTGAGATTGCCGGTAAACTTAGGCTCAGGGATTAGTCATGGCTGCCTTTTCTTCAACTCGATTGTAAACACGGTGATAGCCTTCACCGCCGACGTTAACTAAATCAAAATGCTCGCGCGCGACAGCCATACAGCGCGTTTGTATTTCCAGGTCACGTAGGAGGGAGAGAGCTTCCTTTACGACCCGCGCATATTCTTGGTCGTTGAAGGCTCTCATTATCACACCAACCTTTTCCTTTTCCAGCAAATCATCCGCATCCCCGATTCCGTAGTTGCTGACCACAGGCAACCCCGCGGCGAGGTATTCTGGAATCTTAGTTGGAGACGCAGCAATTTGTGAAAATGTCGGCTTGCGAAAAGAAAGCCCTAATCGCGCCTGTCGAAGGTGGCGCGGCACTTCTTCCGGGGGGACGGCCCCGATCCAGAAGTCCTTATCATCGAGTCCCACCCGCTGAAGTACGTCCGCCGCGTCCGCTGCGGAAGAATTAGTCAGGACGCGAAAGAATGCATCCGGCTGCGCCGCGCGAAGCGCTAAAAAAAATCTCCCCATCTCTTCAAAGAGATAAAGGCCGGTCACTGATCCTGCATAGACCATCTCGAAACGGCCTGAACTCTTGCCATTACCCTCAATATGCTCGTCAGTAAATCGCGAAAAGTCTACGCAGCAGGGGATCACTTCAATTTTGTTCGCGCCTGCCAGCCCGCGCTCAATCAACCACCTTCGCATTTTTTGAGTTAAGACAACCACCTGATCCGACTTGCGGATGCCCGCTCGCTCCAGCCGCTTCATGACACGGAAGGGGAGGGAATTCTCCGACCAGATACCGGCGTCGGCATACTCTTCCGCCATCAGCCCGCGGATATCAAACACTAATCGGCATCGCACCATTCGCCGAGCCATGAGCGCCATCGCCATCGGCACGTGAGAGCGCGCGTGTAGGACGTGAATGCCATGTTGCCTCATCAAGCGTGCCGCTGTCCGCGCTCCGGCCATTATGTCATAAAGCGTGGCAGGTATTGATGGGCGCTTGTGATACGGCAACGAGAACCATTGAATTCCATCCGTCTGAAGACGGGCTTCCCACTCACTAACGGCTTGCGCCGACCACGCGTCCCTCTTATTCGGCTCAAAGGTGAGAAGGCTGACACCGATGCCGACTTTGCTGAGGTGGCGCAGATAAGGTAGCACCTGAGTTTGCACCAACGGTTCTCGCAACCCGAAATAGCAAATGTACAGAGTTTTCATAAATTCACTTTCCGATAGAGCTATCAGAAGAACTCTGCGCCGAAGGGTGCGATCCTACTTTCGACTGTCTACTCCTTTGCCACCAGCGTAAGGGAAATCCCATGACGCGTTTGAAATTACCCGGTGTAAGCCATAGGCTTTTGACGGCGTGCCGGACAAACTCGCGGCGCTTCCCGGCCCTAAAGAAAGAGCCAGCGAGTACCATATGTAAATTCCCATAACTGCGGCGGCGCAGGCGATGAATCTCAGGGGCGGCGCGTCCGAAAGCCTTGTCATATCCGATCAACATGTCATGCTCCATTACGCCTATATTCGCGTGCATGTTGACGTTATGCATCCGGTATTGGAAAAGCGCTTCCGGCACGAACCCTACTCTCTGATGGACGGCTACCCGGTAACAGAAGTCCCAATCGGCTGCCGTTGAGAGCCGTGTGTCGAAACCTCCCACCGCGTCGAAGGTGCTACGGGGAACCAACGCCCCGCTTCCCGCTGCCAGAATAGCTGACCGTTTGAAGAGCAACATCTCCTTTGCCACCCATCCCTCTAACCCGTCGAGGCGAGAGCGCAGGGTATCACCTGTTTCATTAATCTCTTCATACCCACAGTGTACTAAGCCGAGATCAGGCTCATCAACAAGTCTTTGCACCTGCCTTTCGAGTTTCATCGGCAACCAGACATCATCGGCATCGAGGAATGCCACCATCTCACCGCGACTCTCCT
The DNA here is from genome assembly GCA_013698055.1 of Acidobacteriota bacterium. Classification (GTDB taxonomy): domain Bacteria; phylum Acidobacteriota; class Blastocatellia; order Pyrinomonadales; family Pyrinomonadaceae; genus QHXM01. The sequence goes on along the minus strand of JACCVS010000755.1, from coordinate 6,739 downwards.
GAACGCCGCGATTGCGCGCCATCGAGACCCCTTCGTTCCCCTGCTGGAACCACCGTATACGCTCGCCGTACTCGCGCAGCACCGCCTGAGAGCCATCGGTTGAGCCATCATCAATCACAATGATTTCAATGTTGGGATATAATTGCGCGAGAACGCTATTGATCGTTTGAGACAAATAGCGAGCGTAATTGTAGTTCGGGATAATGACGCTTACGAGCGGTTTAACCATAACATAGCATCAAGCGGGAGACGAATCCTGACGGCAGAGCGCTACCAGGACGGGTGCCATCTCCACATCTGTCTCTTTGAAGTGGTAATCAGCCTCTTGCGGTAGAAATGGCTGCCCCCACAACGCGCGGCTCACGCGGTCACGCACGGAGGCGAAGGGCAGCTTATTCAACGCACGCCAGAAAAGAACGTGCGCGCGCATTCGACCTTGCCCGGAAAGCCGCTCCTGTTCGTCCCAAAAAGGTGGAATCACAAAGCGCTTGTCCAGCACCTGCCCTAACATAGTGACATCTGGAAAATGATTGCTTAGCTCCAGATGTAGCTCTTGCGGCGTGTATTCGTAAACGTGATAGGGATTTTGCGGCTTTCCGTTAACGGGAAGGGTATGATTCGCATTCGGAGTAGAGATAATACAGGTGCCTTTGGGAGCAAGGAGCCGCCGCAGTTCAGCCAGGAATCCAGCACGCTGCTCTAAATGCTCTACCGTTTCAAAAGATATTATTGCATCGAAACTTTTATCCTCGAATGGGAGGTTAAGCCCATCTGCTACGATGACTTCGCTTGAGCCTCGTGGAAGTCCGGCCCGGACATTTATGACAGTCTGTAAGTCAATGTCAACTCCTATTACCATGTTGGCTCTCGCTTGGAGAATGGACAGGCCATAGCCGGAGCCACAGGCAACATCAAGAACCCGGCAGCCGTCCACGTAGGCGGCGGCAAAATGGTAACGCGCGGCATGAACGCCCCACCAGGGAGAACTCGGGTCCGTTAGATGGCGCTCTTCATGGCCATCAGGGCGTTGTTGCTTATCAAGGTGCGCTGTTGACACTCAACTTCTCCTTTCCTTCAACCATGCAACGTACTGGGCTTCAAAAGCAGGCTCGATTTTCTCTACGGCGAATCCCTGAACGCGCTTTTGACCGTTCCTCCCCATCTCCTCCCACCCGTCTCGAAGGCGCAAGATTTTTTCCATTGCCTCTTGCAGTGCCGCAGAATTACCGGTCGGGACCAGAAATCCATTAACGCCGTTCTCGATAATTTCTCGCGACACTCCCACATCCGTGCTTACCACTGGTTTGCCAAGCGCAAGCGCCTCGACGATGACTTGCCCGAAAGATTCTGCCAGCGATGGGTGAACGAAAACATCCACGGCGGATAAAACATCTACGATATCACTCCGCTGACCAGTGAAGATTATTCTCTCTTCTAATGAGAGTTCTCTGGCGAGACGCTCGAGTTGTTCCCGATCCTGCCCATCGCCGACTACCAGTAGCATCGTCTCCCGCATCTTTGCGGCAATCGGAGCGAAAGCTTTAAAGAGAGTGGGGTAATCTTTGATCCAGTACATCCTGCCAACAGCGCCGAAGACGACTTTTCCCCCGAGACTCAATTCCGTTCTGACTCGCTCCCGTCCGGCTGTCGAAGGATTCCATCGGTCGAGTTCAAACCCGAGGGGAATGACCGCTATTTTTTCCGGCGGAACACCTTCGTACTGGACGAATATTTCCTTCATATCCACGGAATGCGCGATCACGTGGTGCGATAGCCAGCGGCTGGACAGGCAGTCCGCCCAAAGTAAGGCTCGTCTTCGGTACAAAGGAATTTCGTGCGAGTGATGCCCCGTAAAAATAGATAAGGGCGTTCGAGCCAGCCGCGCGGCCATTAACCCCACGAGGCTTGCATCAAAAAGGTGTGTTTGAATAACGTCAATCCGTTCGCGCCTCAGCCAGGCGGCGAGACGAAATACCGCTCGGGGGTATTGCGCTCGTCGCGTGCAGTCGAGCGCGAAGGTTTGAATCCCGCGCTCTTTCATGTCATCCAGCAGCGGCCCCGTTGGCGAGAGGCTGGCGACGATGATCTCGAAGTCGTCGCGGTTGGCGTGCTCCGCAACGGCGCAGAAGAAAGGGCTTCGCCCGGCAAAGCTAATAAAATGTAGAACCTTAAGTCGGCGCTTCATGGATAATTAGGCCTTAATTCGATGTCGAACGGCAATCGAATGTGGGGCGTCTGTTCACTAGTCAGGCAATCTCCGCTGCCTCGCCGGAGAATCAACATTGGGAGGGTCTCACGATTAGTCTTAGTCTACTTGTTTATGCGTTGAATTGAACTCAAACAGGTGATGAGATGGCGTTACTACTGTTGACGCGCAGCTTGACTATCGCGGCGACCCACGTAGAAATAGCGATTACCCCACCGGGAAGGTCTGAACGCAGAACTCATTTGAGACAAGCGCCGAAGAACGAATAGTCCGGTCAGGCGGGGCCGTCTCAGTTCGGAGCGTGAGAGCCGACTCGGGGCAGGCCATGCTACTTCATGGATGGTAAATTCCAACTCCTTCAGCCCTAACCGCTCAAACAGCTTCCTCTGTCCTTCCGCAGTCGCGAGCATGACATGATAAGGTGCCATCTCTGTTCGCCGCGAGCGCTTCAGTGACCGGGCCACGCGTAAGACGAAAGCGAATAAGTTGGTGTTGGCCTCAAGAGGTCCCTGAGCCAGCAGCAACCCGCCGGGCTTGATCAATCTCAGTATTTCAGGCATTTGTTGATTCGTTTCTGTCAGGTGTTCGATCACGTCTCCTAAATGAAGGATGTCGGCGCTTGGTTCGCCGCCTAACTCGATAGAACTATTCACCACCTTAGCGCCTGTGTGCGCCTCGACCGTTTTCGCCACCTCCTCATCGAACTCCACCCCGATGGCTTCCCAGTTCAGCTTTACGGCTTCCGTGAGCAATGCCCCGGTGCCGCAGCCATAGTCAATAAACGTGCCTCCTCCCGATTTCTTAAGCCACTTGACAACCTCCAACGGGTCTTTAGTTCCCTCAGCAGAAAGATCTGTGTCATAGCTTCCATCGTAATATTCAGGGCCGTACATCTGAGCCAATGTCTCCTTATCAGGCATCGGGTTACAATAAAGAGAGTTGCAGGCTAAGCACTGAACATAGGGAAACTCCTTGCCACGATAAAAGACAGAGCCTAGCCAGGAGGCACGCGCGCGCTCACTATCACAGAGGGGGCAAGTCATACCGAGTCTTCACCCTTACCAGGCAAAACGTTTTGGATAAAAATTACTGCGAACAATTATTTACTGCGCCGCTACGCAACTCCCGCCGTAGCCAGTTCGTCGCTTGGTTTACCAAGTCGTTCTGCCGGATAGATGAATTCCCGGCCATGTAAAATCCCGTCACAAATAGCGTCCAGGCCGGGATCGTTGCCGGGGAGTAAGTCATTCAGCCCGCTGATCTGTACTTCATAGGGTGCCCACCAGGTTTCAGCGTTCACCGGTTGAATCACTTTAAGTGGCATCGTCCGTCGAAAGAAGAAGTGGTAGGCGTATTTGCGAGCGCGCCTGACAATCTCTTCGCTCAATCGTTCTCCCAGAGGAAGCTTCTCCAAAAGCTCCATGTAGTGTTCGCTGGAAGTGGCATCCGCGGTGATTCCCTTGTTGCGTATCCAGGCTTCTCCCGCCACTATCACAGGCACACCAAAACTGGTCAATTCCACCCCCGCCTTCGTCCCATAAATCAGTACGGAATCGCACTGCATCATGACCGCGTATGTGCTGACAGCGCTTTCGGGAGGAATAATAAATATATTTCCGGGGAGGTCTGGGAATGCGCGCTTGATCTCTTCGACGACTGGCTGACGAGACTGAATTTGAGCCTGCACCTCGGCAGGATGCACGCGAATTACCAACTGTAGGTCGGGCCGCTCAGCGAAGTAACGGATTGTTACCATCAGCCAGTCCAGCATGTTTGGAAACGCATTCTGGGGATAGTGCAGTTGAGCGTCCCAGACAACATTAGTCAGAAGGCCAATGCAAGGTTTCGAGAAATCTACTCCGACCTCTTTACTGATTGCGTTCCGATCAGCCTCAGCATTCTTGCTATATGAAATCCAGTCGTTAGCTCCACTCCACCTGCTCTTCAGATATTTGAGAAGGTCGGACTCCATCTCTTCATCCCAGTTCATGTTGATCCAGTTAGACACCGGCTCTGTCATCAGAGTGTGGTGATAAGTGTCGTCATGGCTAAAGATGAAGGAATTCTTACGGTACCCGATTGCCCAGTTCACTATCCGCGCGCCCTTCTGCTTTGCGACGGCGCAGATAACTCCCTGGGGAACATAAATTCCGTGATTGGCGCTGACGCATGAGTAGTCAAGCTCATTGAACAGCCTGTTCGAGGCATACATCGTGAGCAAAGAGGCAGCCATATATCTCCGCAGAACTGCTTCTCCATATTCCTCACGCTCCAGCCCGCCGCGCGCGTAAAAGCGTATGGCTCCCGCTAATGCATGTTCGCCGACGGGAATGCCGTCAACAGTGTGCTGCGGAATCTCATCCAGTGGAATAGAGGCGGCAAGGCTCTCGGCCCTGCGGTAATCATCTTCTGATAAGAATTGACTATAGCGATGAACCTTGATCCCGAGCGAACGGTACATGTCATAACCCGAAGAGAAGCACGAAGGGCATAAGTCCCTTTGCGGACCATGTTTCACAAATTCCTTCTCACTCTGTAGCCGGTCCAGCCAGCTCGCTTGACAGGCTGGCAGCGCGCCGTCGCAGATTAAGATATCCACCTCGGCCCCGCGCAGCGTCAACGCCACAGCCAGCAGGCTGTCCACGGTAGTGACGGTAGGCGCGCCGACCGTTGACACCAGCAGGATGCGTTGACCGGTCTGCGTCTCTCGCGAAGCCAGAGATTTCCAGGAATTGAAGTCTTCTCCTAACAGTTCTTCCCACTTGGGCTGCGGGACTTTGACCGGATAAAACTGGCGCACCGCGCGCTTCAATGCCCAGAGTTTAGGCAAATTTTTCATCAATCCTTATTACCTTCCAACATAAGCCCGGAATTCCCGGCTTATTAAAGTGCCGTCACTCAGCTTTTGCGTTCAGCCGCCCTCAACTACAACTTTCTAAAAATGATTTCAGTTTATGGGCCATAAAAACCTCTGTCATACTCATGGATTCAGCAGTCGCTCCACCCAGATGCGGCGTAATCAGAAGGTTGTCGTGACACCGAGCATAGCTAACCAACGGGCTATCGGCAAAATCCCGCAAGCTATTCTCATCCTCAATAACATCCAGTGCGGCCCCGGCTATCTGTTTCTTCCCGAGAGCTGATAGCAGAGCCTCTTCATCAGTAACGGCTCCGCGAGATGTATTAACTACCACGGAAGTTGGGGGAAGCATCTCTAGTTCTCGCGCCCCCAGGAGATGCCGGGTCTCATCGTTTAAGGGAACGTGTAACGATAAGACATCAACGTCCTTGAGTAAATCATGCAAACTGTCTGCGCGGCCAACGCCGGGAACCCACTCGCGGCGATATGGGTCACATGCTTTAACAGACATGCCGAAAGCCATAGCATAGCGCGCCACCCGTTCACCAATGCGACCCAACCCGACTATGCCCAATCGCTTGCCGCACAGGTCGTGTCCGCGAAACGCATCGCGTTCCCACTCTCCCCGGCACACCGATGCGAAAGCCTGTGGAATGCGACGGGTCAGCGCCAGCAATAATGCCCACGTGTGCTCGGCAGTGGCAGGAATCGAGCGCAGAAACTCTATCTCCCCTTTCAAGCTCAGAACCCTGACGCCCTTCTCTTCAGCATACCTGACATCAATGTGATCCAGCCCTGTGGTGGCGGTGACGATAGCTCGCAGGCGGCATCCGGCATCAATAGTCCGGCGGTCTATCCGAAATCCGAGGCGGACGATCAGAGCTTCAAAACCGTCGAGCGCCGCAACTAAACCTTCCCGCGTTAACGCGCTCTCGTGCAATTCACCTACTGATTGCAAAACGCGCCGCGCCTCGTTGCTGTAGCCGAAAGGCTCAGCATTCAGGATGCGGATTACTGCCTTGTCTGCCATGTCTTACGTTGCTGGCTCAATAGGTAATCAACAAAAGCCAGGTCCATTTCGTCGTCAATATTAAATGAGCGCTCACGCGGCATTATGTAGGGCACGATGTCTGACCCGGTCAGGCTATCGTGTTGGTCAATCAGTTCCCGCCGGCAAGCATAAATGGCCCCGTTGCGATGATAAACCGGTGGCAAGCCCTGGCGCAGGCGCGCCGGCGGCTCAGCCTCGTATGGAACCAGTCTCCCCTCAGCGCACCGATACATTCGCGCCGGATGATTGTCAGTCACCTGGTAGACGCTGACCACGGAGTCAGACCCGGCCTTGACCAGCTCGCTTAAGGCATCGTCTATATCGTCATGCGTTCTAAAGGGAGCCGTCGGTTGCAAAAGAAGCACGTAGTCATAGGAGCCGGAATCTTGAGCCAAAGCGTGCTTGACAACAGGAACCATCGGAGTGTCATCGGCGGCTAGTTCTACGGAGCGCTTCAAAACGGGGCAACCCAGGCTTTCGGCGACTGCGGCTATCTCTTCATCATCCGTCGAAGTTATAAAACGGGTGATCGAGCGGCTTTTCTGTGCAGCCTGTATTGTGTAGGCGATCAGCGGCTGGCCCCCGACCAGCCGCACATTCTTACGGCGCACACCTTTGGAAC
>JACCVS010000562.1 GCA_013698055.1 Acidobacteriota bacterium | reverse complement strand
ATGAAGAGCGCGAGCAGTTCATAGATATTTTCTGGCGACGGCGTGACCCAGACCCCGATACGGACGAGAACGAGTATCGCGAGGAGTATTACGAGCGCATTGCCTACGCCAACGAGCACTTCTCTTCCGGCATCCCCGGATGGAAGACGGATCGCGGTCGTATCTACATCATGTACGGCAAGGCCGATGAAGTTGAGACGCACCCGATGGGCGGCGGCTATGAGCGCCCCTCGTATCAGGGCGGTGGCTCGACCACGACCTACCCCTTTGAAGTCTGGTTCTACCGTTACCTGCCCGGCATCGGCTCGGGCATTGAGATAGAGTTTGTTGACCCGACAGGCAGTGGTGAATATCGCATCGCTCGCTCGCCAGATGAGAAGGACGCGATGCTTAACATTCCGGGCGCTGGCTTAACACTCGCCGAACAGCTCGGACTGTCCGACAAAGCCGACAGAATTGCCGGGCGTGGCAACAATAACAGCTACCAGCGTGAGCAGGATTCACCTTTCTCGCGTCTCCTCTTGCTCAGCCAGCTCAACCAGGCTCCGCAAGTCAAGTTCAGGGATTTAGAAGGTCAGCTCGGCTCGACCAGCGGCGCTATCCTCGATGACAATCCACTCAACTTCGATGTTCGTGTTGACTTCTTCCGTCAGTCGGACGAGCGTGTTATCACGGCCATCACCATTCAAGCCGAAAACAAAGACCTCGTCTTTCAGGATAGCGGCGGCATTCAACGCGCTCGCATGAACATCTTCGGGCGCGTCATCGCGGTTTCAGGCCGCCGGATCGCAATCTTTGAAGACCCGGTGGAAACAACAGCTTCGCCGGCTGAATTGGCAGACGCCAAAGAACGCAAGTCCGCTTACCAGAAGGCACTGCCGCTCGCGGCTGGAACGTATAAGGTCGAAGTGATCGTTCGCGACATCACATCGGGCGCAACTGGTGTTCGCAAAGTAGGCTTCACAGTTCCGAAGTATGATCCCAAAATTCTCAACACTTCGACTCTCGTGCTGGCCTCAAAATTGGAGAACATCACCAACCCGGCTACGCAGACCACTATGTTTACCATCGGTCAGACCAAAGTGGTTCCGAATCTTTCGGGCAACTACCGGCGCGGCCAACCCATCGGCCTCTACATGCAGGTGTACAACGTCGGGACTGACCAGACGACCTTGCGTCCTTCAGTTGATGTTCAATACGTGCTGATGCAAAACGGCAAGGAAGTTGGCAAGCAGAGCGAAGACTGGCAGGGTCTGGCCGATTACGGTCAACGCCTGACGCTGTCTCGCCTGATTGATTCGCGCAACCTCAACACGGGCGACTACTCAGTCGAGATTCGTATCCGCGACCGCGTTTCCGGCCAGTCCATTAAGCAGGAAGGCAAATTTACCGTCACACAGTAAATTTGAGGTATGGGGTTTAACGTTTCGGGCTTCAAGTTCATCTTTGAACTCGAAGCCCGATTTGTTTTGGAGCTTAAAACAATCGCGGATTCTCATCTCCGGATGGTGGACGTTCCCCGCGCCGGAGCGCGTTGACTAGAAGATGCGCGCAGCGCGTCGGCTCGGGTTGACGATAGCCGCCGTCACACGCAAGCGTGAGCTTGATCGCTCCCTCAAGGTCTATCAAGTGTCCGGGCGAGACGTAGATGGGATGAACATTCGTCTTCGTTCTCACCGCTGCCCCGACCACTTCAGCTTTATCAACTAACTCCGTCCAGTTGCCGCGCTCCCTTTCAGGCTCTTCATACTTTCCGACCAGCACGGATTTCGCGCAGCCAAGTGTCGGGCGATTGATAATCAAGCCGACGTGCGATGCGATCCCGACGCGACGAGGGTGCGCTATTCCATGCCCATCAAACATCACCGCATCAGGCTCAGTCTTCAACTTCGCCCAGGCTTCCAAAACAGACGGCGATTCACGAAAAGAGAGTAGACCCGGCACATACGGGAACTTGGTTTCGCTCACCACCCCGACCTCTTCGATCACTTCGAGTGAGGGCAGCCGCATGACTACAAGTCCTGCGTAAACTATCGGGGAGAATTTATTGAAAGAGATGTCCGCGCCCGCAATCGTCTTGATTTGCTTCTTGACGGGGGCGAGGCGCACACGCTCGCGCAAACTCTTCTGAAGCTCGATGGCCTCGCGCGGCGTCATCGTCCAATCGTGTAACTGTTCGTATTTTGCCATGATAAAAAGTCGTGATAGGTGATAAGTAATGGGTGATAAGAGAAACGCTCTTTCCTATCACCTATCACTTGTCATCTATCACCGAATTAAAATCCAATTCCGCGCTGGAAGAAATGTCCGCGCCGGTGCGAACGATGGAATGCACGCGCCAGTACTCGTCGTCCCGCGCGGGAAAGTCCGTGCGGAAGTGCGCGCCGCGCGATTCTTCGCGCCAGAGCGCGGAGCGTGCGATGAGCGTCGCGACGTTGAGAAAATTCCTCGAAGCGAGCGCGAGCGGCGCGCGGGAGATTTGCTCAAACTCAAGGAGAGCGCGCCGGATTGATTCACGGCTGCGAAGGATTCCGACGCGCTCCCACATCAAGCGCCGGACTCGCTTTCTGACTGCCAGCGCCACATCGCCCGAAGCGCGAACGCCGCTACTCAATTGCTTTTCATCTTCCATCGCAGCATCGTGCGCCTCGAAACGATCATTAACACGGCCTTCTTCTGCCGCCGCCGCTCGTCCGGCGCGCGCCCCAAAAACCAAACCTTCGAGCAGCGAGTTTGACGCCAGCCTGTTTGCGCCGTGGACTCCCGTGCAAGCGACTTCGCCAGCCGCGTAAAGTCCCGGCAACGTCGCGCGCCCGTCGAGGTCTGTTCTGACGCCGCCCATGCAGTAATGCGAAGCGGGCGAGACCGGCAGCGGGTCGGTCGTGATGTCCAACTCGTAGCGCAAACACGTCTCGTAAATATTCGGGAAGCGATGACGGACGAAACGCGGCTCAAGGGCAGTCATGTCCAGATAAACGGTGCGCGTCGCAGTCCTCTGCATCTCCGCGACGATTGAGCGGCTGACGATGTCGCGCGGCGCTAGTTCCGCGCGCTCGTGATAACGCGCCATAAAACGCTCGCCTTCGCGGTTGCGTAAAATCCCGCCTTCGCCGCGCATCGCTTCCGAGAGCAAAAAGCGCGGCGCACCTTCAATGTTCAAAGCCGTCGGGTGAAACTGGATGAACTCCATATCGGCAAGCTCTGCGCCCGCCGCGTAAGCCATCGCCATTCCGTCGCCGGTCGCTACCTGCGGATTTGTCGTATGCAGGAAAACCTGTCCCGCGCCGCCTGAAGCGAGAATGACGGCACGCGACCGCAATTCGCGCGGCGCGCGCACCAGCGGGTCAAGGTAGCGAACGCCGCGCACGCGCCCGTCCATCATCAACAAAGATTCTGTCGCCGCGTGTGCCACAAAAGCTATCTCACGTTCGGCGCGCGCTCTGGAAATCAAAGCCCGCACGATCTCTTTACCGGTCGAGTCACCGTGCGCGTGCAGGATGCGGCGGCGCGAGTGCGCGGCTTCCTGCGTGAACGTCAGTCGGCCACCCTCGCGGTCGAACTCCGTGCCCCAGTCAATCAGTTCCTGAATGTAACGTGGCCCGTCTTCGACCATCACGCGCACTGCCGCCGCATCGCACAATCCCGCCCCGGCATTCAAAGTGTCTTCTTCGTGAAGCCCAACTTCGTCTTCCTCCGAGAGCGCGACGGCGATTCCGCCCTGCGCGTACTCAGTGTTTGATTCGTCTGTGCGGTCTTTGGTGAGAACCGTGACGCGCGCGCCCGTGCGCGCTAATTCGATAGCCGCGCGCAAACCCGCGATGCCGCTGCCAATGACGATGAAGTCCGTTTCAAGAGCCATGTTGCTCGGTATCGTACAGGCAACATTGCATCAACGCCAAGCGACACGCTAGAATGGCGCACGGATTCATCCCCTTTGTATTAACCCTAAAAATTAAGGAGATCACGCACCCACGCTTGTCGGTTCGTGCTCTCGTTCGCATCTTTGCCCACTGCATTGCTTGTAAGGAGATTTTTGAGATGAGAATGAAACGATTGTTCGTTATCCTGCTTGCCGTCTCGCTTTCAGCGCCCGTTGCGGCGCTCGCGCAGAGAAGAAAGAAAGCTGCGACGAAGCCGACAGGTGCGACCGCTAAAAACGCTGTGCTGCCGCCAATTAACTTTACACAATTCACTCTCGACAATGGCCTGCGCGTCATCTTCCACGAAGACCACTCGACGCCCATTGTCGCCGTTAACGTCTGGTATCACGTCGGCTCGAAGAATGAAGTGCCGGGTCGCACGGGCTTCGCGCACCTCTTCGAGCACATGATGTTTCAAGGCTCGCTCCACCATGACAACGATTTCTTCGTGCCGCTTCAGGAAGCGGGCGGAACGCTCAACGGCTCGACCAACGCAGACCGCACGAACTACTGGGAGGTTGTGCCCTCCAACTTCCTAGAGCTTGCGCTCTGGCTCGAATCAGACCGCATGGGCTACCTGCTCGAAGCCCTGACGGAAGCGAAGCTCGCAAACCAGCGCGACGTTGTTAAAAACGAGAAGAGGCAGAACTACGACAACCGGCCTTACGGATTGGTCAGTGCCAAGATTTCCGAGACGATGTACCCGAAAGATCACCCATACCACTGGCTGACCATCGGCTCTCTTGATGATCTGACCGCTGCCTCGCGCGAAGATGTGTCCGATTTCTTCCGTCGCTTCTATACGCCGAATAATGCCAGCCTCTCGATTGCGGGCGACATCAATCCGGCGCAGGCGCGCGCCCTGGTGGAAAAATATTTCGGCCCGATTAAGCGCGGCCCCGAAATTCAAAAAGTCACGCCAATGCGTCCCGTCATTGAAAAAGAGAAGCGGATGACGATGGAAGATCGCGTCAGCCTGCCGCGCGTTTACATGGTCTGGCATTCCGAGCCTGCTTACACCAGCAACGATGCGCCGCTCGACCAACTCGCTTTCGTGCTCGCGGGCGGCAAGGGGTCTCGCCTCTACAAATCGCTCGTCTATGAAAAGCAGATCGCACAGGATGTTTCGGCTTTTCACAACTCGCGCGAGCTTGGGGGCCAGTTCCAGATCGTAGCTACGGCCAAGCCCGGCGTGAAACTAGAAGACCTTGAAAAGGCCATTGATGAAGAGATTGCCAAACTGAAAACCG
>JACCVS010000560.1 GCA_013698055.1 Acidobacteriota bacterium | reverse complement strand
TATCGCAAGAATTTTTCAGTCGAGCGGCACGCACGCCTGTGGCTCAGGAATTAGCGCAGTAAATTGATAGGCAAAATGTGATGAGGCTGGCAAAGCAGATAGATCAAATGACATATTTGAGAGGCTGAAAGAGAATCACCTTTTTTCTACGCGGAAGAGTGATTTGCTCAGATCATCAACCTCGCCATCAGGGTTAATGCCGCTCAGCGTCAAAACGTAATCGCCGGCGGCAAGCTGGCGGGCTGGCACTGTGAAGACGAAACTTGCGCCGGTTTTCGCGCGTCCGGGTTTGACGCCTTTTTGGCTAAAGATTTCTGCGCCCGCGATTGTTTGCAAGGAGGCGCGGTAGCTTGGATAATTGTTCTCCTTCAAATTAAGCAGGAGCCGAGCTTGAGTTGTGCCGGGCGGAATGATTAGAGTCGGAATCTGACTGTTGTCGCCGCCTCTCACACCGCCAACCGTGAGAGCCAGAGAAACAGGGCGCGGCGCAGAACTTACGGTTGGAGTTGGCGTCGGCTGAGGTATCTGTTGTGGTGTGGGTTCGATGCGTCCCTGTTCGGCGGCTAATTCTTCTGCCCGCCGACCTTCGTCTGCGGCTTGTTGTGAGAGTTCGCGCTCGCGTCGCTGCTGAGCGTCATACGCCGTTTGAGTTTGCCCCGATTCCCTCTGCTGCCGTCGACTTTCAATAAAAACCCAGACGCTGCCTATCACTACCAGCAAAGTCGCGAGCGCAAGTGAGAATCTCAATGTGGGCTTCTGGCCGCGAAGCGACGCGAGTAACCTCTGCCACCATGAGCCGGGCAAAGTTAATTGCTCGCTGGTGGTTACAGACTCTTCGGCTTGCTCGAGCCTGGACGCCAAAGCTGCGGCGAACTTGACACGCTCGTTCCGCGCCGGATGAGCGAGGTAAGACTGCTCGAACCGCTCGCGCATCTCGTTTGATAACTGGCCGCGTACGTAGCCATCCACCAACTCGCTCTCGGTCTTCAAGACTTGATTGAAGATTTGCGGGTCTGTGAAATACTTTTCTTCTAAAGCAGACTGCTCCGGCTCGGACAATTCTCCGAGCAGGTAGCGCGTCATGGTTTGTTCTAACTCGTTCATCAATCCCGTTAAGCGTCTCAACTTTTGTCTCGTGAATGATAAAGACGGGTGCGGCTCTCACTTCTTAGTGGCAAAAACGTCTATTCATATCGCTGATTTCTTCTTGAGACATCGGATTACACATTGCTCAAGCTTGTCGCGCACGCGCTGCGCGCGATTCGCCAGCGCGTCGCGCCGCAATCCCAAGGTATCCGCCAAGGCTTTCCGGCGATCAATCCGCCCGCGTTTTTCGTCGCTGTAATATCCCTTTATCAACTCGCGGCTCTCAACGGGTAGCACGCGCAGGCAATCATCCAGGCAAGTTAAACGCTGTTCCTTCTCTGCTGTTTCGTCGGTTGTATCGGGAGTTATAACTTCGAGCTTGGTTTCTTCAAGCGGTGCGCGACGACTCTCATGCCCCTTGAGCGCTTCCAGGTAAACCAGCCGCGCGACCTCATGGCAGTAGCCGCCGATGTTTTTGATCTCTATTCCTTCATCAAGCCTTCTAGCGATGCGGTTGAAGGTCTCGTCCGTGTGTTCTTCAGGGAAAGGCGCTCCGCGCCACTCAAAGAATCTGGTTAAGGTGCGCCGCAAATCTTCATATTTTTCACCGGCCTGCTCCTGACCATCTCCCAGACGATCCAGCAGCTTGGTGAAGGCTTTTGCGGTCAGCTCCCGTTCCATTTACCTTCCAGTTTCCCTATCTTGATAGGAGCCAACGGCGTGGCGCAACCCTAACTTCAGCATTCTGGATTATCTCCATTCGCCCTGGAGCACGAATGCCCCCCAGTAATAAGGCGATTGCCAGTGCCTCTTCCTGAACATCTCTAGTTGCGCAATTCTGAGCGCCGTCGCCGGAGGCAGCTTCTCTTGCAACACTCCTCTGTAAAAACGCTTCATCAACTCGGAGGTCGCCGCATCGTCAACTTGCCACAGGCTCGCCATCACGCGCGGCGCTCCCGCGTACATAAAGCCGCGCGTCAGCCCGATCAACCCTTCGCCTCTGACTTCTTTTCCGAGTCCGGTCTGACAAGCGCTCAAGACGACCAGATCGGCGTTGAGACGCAGGTTATAAATCTCATGTAGCCGCAGGAATCCCTCTTGTGGCTGCCCCGCTTCATCAATGAGCGAGAGTACCAGTCCGGACAATTCCGGGTGGCGGCTATCTAGTACGCCGTGCGTACTGAAATGGATGATGCGATATTGGCTTAGTTCATCGCTCATCGCCAGCGCGCGATTGGCGCGGAAATCCAGCGCCTTCAAACCTGACTGCTGAGGCGTGATAGATAGAATCGCTTCCGCTTCGTCGCGGCTAAAGAGTAAACGTCGCAAACTGGCGCTATTATCATCATCGCCTCTCACGCTTCTGAGCGCGCGTTTAAGCACTGCTGAGGATGCGAGAGATGTGGCGGCAGATTGCTCCTGCTGATTCTTCGTGCTGCGGGGAGTCTTACTTGAGGCGATGCTCAATTTGACTCGCGCATCACCCGAATCAAAGACCGGATCGGCCAGCACCGCGACCATTTTTTGAGCAGGCTTGCGCTCAGCCAACTCACGCCGCAGCACGGCGAGGACGGAGGCCGAAGGCAAACTCACGATTTCATGGTCAATTATCAAAGGTCTGGGGTCGTTATCTTTTTCTGCCGCCTGCGTCGAGGGCGCGGGCAGGGCAGCGAATGGCAGATATTGCAAAGCCCCATCAGCGACGATCAGCAAACGCTTCGTGCCCAACTGCGCGGCCACAGGTGCGAGCAGCATCTTGCTCAAAATAATCGCTTCTGTCCGGTACTCCATATCTGCCGCAACTTCGCGTGCGCGCTGTTGGCCCTCTGTTAGCCCTCGCGCGGGCTGCCGCGCGATGAGCAACTGATAAACGCGCCGCGCCTGCGCTTCAATTTCTGCTTTTGGCGGCAATTGATAACTCAGTACGGCATCAGGTGTCACCGCCCACAGATAGCTTCGCTCATCACCCAACTTATATTCCAGCAAGATGGTGTTGGCGTCGAGAAGCTGCTGTTGGATTTCTCTGACACCGAGCGGTTGAGGCTCTGTGAGAGCCGCATAACGCGGGCTGCGCTCGCGGATTTCCATCTGCACTCGGCGATACTCGTTCGTCAGGGTGTTAATTTCACTCTCGGCTGCGCCCTTTTGAGAATCGGTGTATTTGCCGCTCAGGAGTTTGGTTAACTTATCCAGATTAGCGGTGAGACGATATTTAAGGGTACGCTCGCGCTCAAGGAGTTGCATCTCCACGTTCTGTCTGATGCCTGTGTATGCTTCGGCGAGGAGTTCTAAAAGGCCGCGCGCGCGCGCCTGCTCGCTGACCTTAAGTGCTGTTACGTCATAACCGGCTTTTGGATGAGCCGCGTGCATACGCATGAGCAGATCGGTGTA